>NZ_SOGZ01000024.1:0-140267 GCF_004403145.1 Cryobacterium sp. TMT1-62
CTCGTAGACACCGAGCCCCGCAAGTTCGGGGCGGTCAAGAAGGACGTCAGACATATTTACCTCTTCTGCCACCCCGGCAACCCGGATATTAGTCCGGTCGTTCCCAGAATGGCCTCCAGCGGAGACCCAGTCAGGGATCGGTTGTGTGGGCGGCTACGTTGCGTACCTAAGATGTTTAAGGACGACGCGCGCCGCGGTTGTGGCAACCGCAACGTTCCCGCCCATGAAACACCTAATTCTACAGGCTGGCGACGGGTTCAGCAGTGCGATCCGGCGTTTTCACATGTGGTCATCGAAGAGGGAGCAGAACCGGTGAATCGAATTACGGCGTGGTTGCCGACCAGGATTGACAGGCGTGTGCGTGTGATCGCGTGGATCTACCTCGCCGCCCAGATTCTGCTGGTCGGGACGGGAGGCCTGGTGCGCCTGACCAGCTCGGGCCTCGGTTGCCCCACCTGGCCCAAGTGCACCGCGGACTCAGTGGTCAACACGCCCGAGATGGGCATCCACGGCTACATCGAATTCGGCAATCGCCTGCTCGGAGTTGCCCTCGGCCTGGTCGCGATCGCGGCCTTCCTCGCCGTGGTGCGCCTCCGCAAGGAACGCCCCGACCTGTTCTGGGTCGCCCTGCTCGCGGGGTTGGGCATCCCCGCGCAGGCCGTTATCGGCGGCATCAGCGTTCTTGCCCAGCTGAACCCCTATGTGGTCGGCATCCACTTCGTGATCTCCGTGATCCTGGTCCTGCTGTGCACCGTCTTCGTGCACCGGGTCTACACCGGCCGGGTGCGGCGCACCCTCGCGGTTCCGGTCTGGTATCGGACGCTGGCGTATGCCACGAGCGCGGTCGTGTTCGTCACGATCCTCGTCGGCATTCTCACCACCGGCTCGGGCCCGCACGCCGGGGACGCGGATGCTCCCCGCACGGGCCTTGACCCCGAAATCCTGCAGCACGTGCACAGCTGGCCGGCCTACGTCACCGTTGCCCTCACCGTGGTTCTCCTCGTCGTGGCCTTCTCGCGCGCTCTGCCGACGCAGGGCTGGGCCCTTCTCCTTCTGCTCGTCGAGGCCATGCAGGTCGGCGTCGGCCTGATCCAGTCCAACACGGGGCTCCCTGCCGGGTTGGTCGGCATCCACATGGTGCTCTCCTGCGTGCTCGTGGCCATCCTGACCGCGCTCGTCCTGAACCTCAGCACACCGGTGGACGTGCGGGTGTCCCCCAGAGCGACCACCCCCGACCTGGTCGGTCGCCGGTAGCGACGTAAGTCCTCGTCGTTTAGTTGTGATCATCACGGCCCGAACGCCTTGCCCGGTGTCGAACGGGAGCTGCGGGCTAGAACGGGAGCAGCGGATCAACTCCGACGGCCAGGAACAACAGGGTGAGATAGGCGATCGAACCGTGGAAGACGCGCATCGGCGACACCTCCACGTGACGGATCGCCAGGCCGTAGAGCCGGTGCGTCTCGGAGATGAACCAGGCGCCGGTCACCAGGGCCACAAAAAGGTACAGCAGGCCCATGTCCGCGATCGGTACGAGCAGGAGCGAGCAGGCGACGGTCGCCCAGGCGTACAGGATGACCTGTAGGCCCACCTGGCTGCGGCCGCGCACGACGGCGAGCATCGGCACCCCGGCGGCCTGATAGTCGTCACGGTATTTCATGGAAAGCGGCCAGTAGTGCGGCGGCGTCCACAGGAAGATGATCAGGAACAGGACGAAGGGCGGCCATGACAGGTCGCCGGTCACGGCGGCCCAGCCGATGAGCACGGGCATGCAGCCCGCGATGCCGCCCCAGACGATGTTCTGGGCCGTGCGGCGTTTCAGAACCATCGTGTAGAAGACGACATAGAGCAGGATGGCGCCCAGCGACAGGGCCGCGGCGAGCCAGTTCGTGAAGGCCAGCAGCCAGAGAATCGATGCCAGACCGACCAGCCAGGCGAACACCAGGGCCTGCCGGTCGGTGAGTTCCCCCGTGACGAGCGGGCGATTCTGGGTACGCTTCATCAGCCGGTCGATGTCCCGGTCGATGTAGCAGTTGAACGCCCCGGCAGAGCCGGCGCTAAGCGAACCGCCGATCAGAGTTGCCACGACCAGCCACAGGCTCGGGATGCCCTGTTCGGCCAGGATCATCGTGGGAGCGGTAACCACCAGGAGCAGTTCCACGACCCGCGGCTTGGTCAGCGAGAGGTAGGCCCTTGCCGTGCGCCGGAGCGTGCGTGGGGCGCTCAGGATGTGGGTTTCGGCGGCTCCGGGCAAAGCTCCTCCAACGCTGGTGACAGTGACTGTGATTCTAGGCGAACTGTCGGAACCGAAACCGTCGACGGGCCGCCCGGGGTGCGTCACGAGACGACACATCACGGGTCCGAACCGGCGTTGCCTATACTGGAGGTGCTCGCCAATCTCGGTGCATGCATGCTGATCCACCGGAACCGGGCATCTGCTGCGACACCGTGATGACGCTGATGTCCTCGGGCGCGCACAATAGCGGGTGCGGGTTCTCAGCAACCTTCTCCCCTGTCTTCAGAAGGGTCAATACCAAGTGGCAGCACTGCAGTGGGATTCAATTGACAGCAAGGCGGTCGACACCGCGCGCCTCCTCGCGGCCGATGCCGTGGAGAAGGTCGGGAACGGGCATCCCGGTACCGCCATGAGCCTCGCTCCCGCGGCCTACCTCCTGTTCCAGAAGGTGATGCGGCGTGACCCGTCCGACAACGAGTGGATCGGTCGGGACCGTTTCATTCTCTCGGTCGGCCACAGCTCGCTCACCCAGTACGTGCAGTTGTACCTCGGTGGCTACGGACTCGAGCTCGAAGATCTGAAGGCTCTGCGCACCTGGGGTTCCAAGACGCCCGGGCACCCGGAGTACGGCCACACCGACGGGGTCGAGATCACGACCGGTCCTCTGGGCCAGGGTCTGGCCTCCGCCGTCGGCTTCGCCTACGCCTCCCGCTTCGAGCGCGGACTGTTCGACCCGGAGGCGTCGGTCGGCACGAGCCCGTTCGATCACTTCGTGTACGTGATCGCCGGCGACGGCGACCTGCAGGAAGGCATCACGAGCGAGGCCTCCTCCCTCGCCGGCCACCAGCAGCTCGGCAACCTGATCGCGATCTACGACAGCAACCAGATCTCCATCGAGGACGACACCAACATAGCCTTCACCGAGGACGTCGCGGCCCGCTACGCGGCCTACGACTGGCACGTGCAGACAGTCGACTGGAAGCAGACCGGCGCCTACGTCGAGGACATCGCCGCACTCCACGACGCGATCGAGGCGGCCCAGGCAGTCACCGACAAGCCGTCGCTGATCATCCTGAAGACCATCATCGGCTGGCCCAGCCCGAAGAAGCAGAACACGGGCAAGATCCACGGCTCGGCGCTCGGCGCCGAGGAGCTGGCCGCCGTCAAAACGGTCCTCGGTTTCGACCCCGCGCAGGCCTTCGAGGTCGCCGACGAGGTCATCGCGCACACCCGACAGGCCGTGGACCGCGGGGCCGTCGCCCACTCCGCCTGGAACGTCGAGTTCGAGGCCTGGGCGACCGCCAACCCTGAGCGCAAGAACCTACTCGATCGGGTGCTCTCCGGCGACCTGCCCGACGGCGTCGAGGCGGCCCTGCCCGTCTTCCCCGCCGGCACGGAGGTATCGACCCGTGCCGCGTCCGGCAAGGTCCTCACCGCGCTCGGCACGGTCATCCCCGAGCTGTGGGGTGGCTCCGCCGACCTCGCAGAATCGAACAACACCACCATCGGCGGTGCTGCCTCCTTCATTCCGAGCGAGCACTCCACCAATGAATGGACCGGCAACCCCTACGGCCGCGTGCTGCACTTCGGCATTCGCGAACACGCCATGGCCGCCATCCTGAACGGCATCGTGCTGCATGGGAACACCCGCCCCTTCGGCGGCACCTTCCTGATCTTCAGCGACTACATGCGACCGGCCATCCGCCTGGCCGCGCTGATGCAGGCCCCCTCGATCTTCGTCTGGACCCACGACTCCGTCGCCCTCGGCGAGGACGGCCCCACCCACCAGCCGATCGAGCAGCTCGCGACCCTGCGCGCCATCCCCGGACTCGATGTGGTGCGCCCCGGCGACGCCAACGAGGTGTCCTGGGCCTGGAAGACCATCCTCGAGCGCCGCCAGGGACCGGCCGGCATCGTGCTGACCCGCCAGAACATTCCCGTGTTCGAGCGCGGCGAGGGCGACGCCACCGGCGACGTGCTCGCATCCGCCAAGAACGTGGCGAAGGGGGCCTACGTGCTGGCCGAGGCCCATGGCGGAACCCCCGACGTGATCCTGATCGGCACCGGTTCCGAAGTGCAGCTGGCCCTGGCGGCCCGCGAGCAGCTCCAGGCCGAAGGCATCAGCGCGCGCGTCGTGTCGGCCCCCAGCCTCGAATGGTTCCGCGAGCAGAGCGCCGAGTATCGCGAGGCTGTCCTGCCCGCATCGATCACCGCCCGGGTATCCGTCGAGGCGGGCATAGCGTTGACCTGGGACAAGTACGTCGGCGACCGTGGCCGCAGCGTCTCGATCGAGCACTTCGGTGCGTCGGCCGATTACAAGACCCTGTTCCGTGAATTCGGCATCACGACGGATGCCGTCGTCGCCGCCGCCAAGGAATCTCTCGCCGCGCACTGAACCCGCTGCGCCGCGACACCACACACCTGAATACCCTGCATTCCAAGGAGATACGAAATATGACTGAGAACACTCCCCTAGCCGAGCTGTCATTGGCCGGCGTCAGCATTTGGCTGGACGACCTGTCCCGGGAACGCATCGCTTCCGGCGGCCTGGCGAACCTGATCGACACGAAGAACATCGTCGGCGTGACCACCAACCCGACGATCTTCGCCGGCGCCCTCAGCAAGGGCGAGGCGTACGCGGAGCAGGTGGCCGCTCTTGCCGCCGCCGGCACCAGCGTGCACGACGCCGTGTTCGAGATCACCACCGACGATGTGACCGCGGCCAGCGATATCTTCCGCCCGGTTTACGATCGCACCCGCGGCGTCGACGGGCGCGTGTCGATCGAGGTCGAGCCCGGGCTGGCCCACGACGCGGCCGGCACGGTCACGCAGGCCCAGGAACTGTGGGCGAAGGTCAATCGACCCAACGCCATGATTAAGATCCCCGCAACGGTGGAAGGTCTCGAGGCGATCACCGCGACGATCGCCCTCGGCATCAGCGTCAACGTCACCCTGATCTTCAGCCTCGAACGTCACCGCCAGGTCATCAACGCGTACCTGTCCGGCCTGGAGAAGGCCAAGGCGGCCGGCCTCGACCTCAGCGTGATCCACTCCGTTGCGTCGTTCTTCGTCTCGCGGGTCGACACCGAGATCAACACCCGCCTTGAGGTCATCGGGACGACAGCCGCGCTTGCGCTCAAGAGCAAGGCCGGCGTCGCGAACGCCCAGCTCGCCTATCAGGTCTACGAGGAAGCCTTCTCCACCGAACGCGCCCTCGGCCTGATCAGCGCCGGAGCCAACAAGCAACGCCCCCTCTGGGCCTCCACCGGCGTCAAGGACCCCAGCCTCCCCGACACCCTGTATGTGACCAACCTGGTCGCGCCCGAGGTCGTCAACACCATGCCGGAGAAGACCCTCGAGGCCACACTCGACCACGGCGTCATCCCCGCGAACTCCATCACCGGCGCGTACGACGAAGCCAACCTGGTTCTCGACGCACTCGCGAACGAGGGTGTCTCGTACAACGACGTCACCCAGGTACTCGAGGCCGAAGGCGTGGCCAAGTTCATCGTCTCGTGGAATGAACTCCTCGAGACCGTGACCGCTGCCCTCGAGACCGCCACGACGACCAAGAACGGGGCCGCACTGTGAGCTTCCACATCTCCGTGAGCGGCGCGGCGGCCGAGGCCGTTCGCACCACCGTCCCGACCCTGGTGGCCGACCTCGTCGCATCCGGGATCACCGCCCTTGACCCGGCCCTCTGGGGCCCCGAAGCCGAAGCCGAAGCCGCGAAGCGACTCGGCTGGACCGAGTCCGTTACGGATTCCCGTCCGCTGGTCGCGGAGATCCTTGCCCTGCGCGACTCCCTGCGGGCCGGCGGAGTCACCCGTATCGCCCTCACCGGCATGGGTGGCTCGTCGTTGGCCCCCGAGGTCATCACCCGCACCGCCGGCGTGAACCTCACCGTGCTCGACTCCACCGACCCCGGTCAGGTCCTCGCGGCCCTCGGCGAGAACCTGGCCGCCACCGCGCTCGTGGTGTCGTCGAAGTCCGGCTCCACGGTCGAGACCGACAGTCAGCGCCGTGTCTTCGAGCGCGCCTTCCGCGAGGCCGGCATTGACCCGGTCGAGCGCATCATCATCGTGACCGACCCTGGCTCCCCCCTCGACGCGGATGCCCGTTCCGTGGGCTACCGCGTCTTCAATGCGGACCCCACGGTCGGTGGACGTTTCTCGGTGCTGACTGCGTTCGGACTCGTTCCGTCCGGCCTTGCCGGCGTGGACATCGCCGAGCTGCTCGACGAGGCCGAGGCCGTTTCGCTTTCCCTTGCCGTGGACACCGCCGAGAACCCGGGGCTCATCCTGGGTGCGGCCATCGCCGCGACCACCCCGCGCCGCGACAAGCTCGCAATCGTCGAGGATGGCACCCACATCGTCGGTTTCGCCGACTGGGCCGAACAGCTGATCGCCGAATCCACCGGCAAACAGGGCATCGGCATCCTTCCCGTCGTGCTCGACCTGGATGCCCCCGAGCTGACCCTGGACCTGCCTGACCTGCAGGTTGTTCGCCTGGTCTCCGACGCCGGCCGCGACGTGTTCTCCGATAACGGCGGACACGACGAGATCCGGATCAGCGGCACCCTCGGCGCGCAGTTCCTCGTCTGGGAGTATGCCACCGCCGTCGCCGGCCGCTTGCTGGGCATCAACCCGTTCGACCAGCCGGATGTCGAGGCCGCCAAAAACGCGACCCGCGGTCTCCTCGACGCCCGTCCCGAACCGGTCCCCGCCGCGTTCATCACGGACGGAATCGAGATCCGCGGCACCGCGCACGTGATCGGCGCCGCCAGCGACCTGCCCTCCGCTATCGATGCCCTGATCGAGGAGCTGGGCACGGACGGCTACATCTCCGTGCAGGCCTACGTCAACCGGCTGGAACTGCCCCAGCTCGCCGAAATCCGTGATCTGCTGGCCGCACTGGCCAAGCGCCCGGTCACGTTCGGCTGGGGACCGCGGTTCCTGCACTCCACCGGCCAGCTGCACAAGGGCGGACCGGCCACCGGAGTGTTCCTGCAGATCCTCACCACCCCGGACGTCGACCTCGACATCCCGGAGCGCCCCTTCACGTTCGGGGAACTAATCCTGGCCCAAGCCAGCGGTGACGCCAGCGTGCTGGCGGACCACGGTCGCCCCGTACTGACGCTGACGCTGACCGACCCGGCCATGAACATCGCCACCCTGTTCGACGCACTGCGCTAACCCGTTCGGCGCCGGCCCGCGGGCCGGCGCCGAACAACGTGCTCGAACGCCACACCTCGAAGGAGCTGCATGTCCCCGGTGGAAATCACCCCGGAGTTCAATCCACTGCGTTCACCAAACGACTACCGTCTGAATCGCATCGCCGGGCCCAGCAGCTTGGTGATCTTCGGCGTCACGGGTGACCTGTCGCGGAAGAAACTCATGCCGGCCGTCTATGACCTCGCCAACCGCGGCCTGCTTCCGCCGGGTTTCGCGCTCGTCGGATTCGCACGCCGCGACTGGACCAACGAGGACTTCATGAAAGTCGTGCACGACTCGGTCAAGGAGTACGCGCGCACCGAGTTCAACGAGGACGTCTGGACTCAGCTGGCCGAGGGCATCCGTTTCGTGCCGGGGTCGTTCGACGACGCCGCGTCGTTCCAACTGCTCAAGGACACCATCGCGCAACTCGATCGGGAGCGCGGGACGATGGGCAACCATGCGTTCTACCTGTCGATCCCGCCGAAGGCATTCCCGCAGGTCACGGAGCAGCTGCGCCGCTCGGGCCTGGCCGAGCAGACGGACGGGCAGTGGCGGCGGGTCGTGATCGAGAAGCCGTTCGGCAGTGACCTGCAGACCGCGCGCGAACTCAACGCCGTGGTCGAGTCGGTCTTCCCGCCCGACTCGGTCTTCCGCATCGACCATTACCTGGGCAAGGAGACGGTGCAAAACATTCTGGCCCTCCGCTTCGCGAACCAGTTGTACGAACCGATCTGGAACGCCAACTACGTCGACCACGTGCAGATCACCATGGCCGAGGACATCGGCGTGGGCGGTCGGGCCGGCTACTACGACGGCATCGGCGCAGCCCGGGACGTCATCCAGAACCACCTGCTGCAGCTTCTAGCGCTAACCGCCATGGAGGAACCAATCTCCTTCGACGCTGCCGACCTGCGCACGGAGAAAGAGAAGGTTCTCGCCTCCGTCCGGCTTCCCGACGACCTCGCCCGTGGCACGGCCCGCGGCCAGTATGCCGGCGGTTGGCAGGGCGGCGAGAAGGTCGTGGGGTTTCTGGACGAGGACGGGATGGACCCCGAATCCCTCACCGAAACGTATGCCGCGCTGCGGCTGACCATTGAGAACCGCCGGTGGTCAGGGGTGCCCTTCTACCTGCGTGCGGGCAAGCGTCTGGGCCGCCGGGTCACCGAGATCGCCGTGGTGTTCAAACGAGCCCCCCAGCACCTCTTCGGCAAGGGAAACTCCGCACCGTTGGGCGAGAACGCCCTGGTCATCCGGGTGCAGCCCGACGAAGGCGTCACCATCCGTTTCGGTTCCAAGGTGCCCGGTGCCGGCATGCAGGTGCGCGACGTGACGATGGACTTCGGCTACGGCCACGCCTTCACCGAGGCCAGCCCCGAGGCCTATGAGCGGCTCATCCTCGACGTGCTCCTGGGCGACCCGCCGCTCTTTCCCCGGCACGAGGAGGTCGAGCTGTCGTGGAAGATCCTCGACCCGATCGAGGAGTTCTGGGCGAAGCAGGGCCAGCCCGAGCAATACCGGCCGGGAACCTGGGGTCCGGTCTCGGCCGACGAACTGCTGTCCCGCGACGGCCGACATTGGAGACGCCCATGATCGTCGATCTGCCCAACACGACCACCTCCAAGATCTCCAAGGCCCTGGTGCGCATCCGCGAAGAAGGCGGCGCGGTGGCCCTCGGCCGCGTGCTTACGCTCATCATCGCGTCCACCATGGGCCGCGAGGAGGAGGCCATTGAGGCCGCGAACGACGCGTCCAGGGAACACCCTATGCGCGTGATCGTGCTGTCGACGATGGACCAGGATGACACGGCCTCCCCACTCGCCCCCCGCGTCGACGCGGAAATCCGTGTCGGCGGGGACGCGGGCGCCAGCGAGGTCATCGTGCTGCGCGCCTACGGTGAGGCCGCCAGCGACCCGGAAAGCCTGGTCACCGGCCTACTCCTGCCCGACGCCCCCGTTGTGGCCTGGTGGCCCGGTGTGGCACCCACTGTGCCAGCGGATTCGCCCCTCGGGCGCATCGCCCACCGGCGCATCACGGATGCTTCCGCGCAGCCCGACCCGCAGGCCGCGCTTCATCACCTCTGCGGTTCATACCGTCCCGGCGACACGGACTTCGCCTGGACCCGCCTCACCCTCTGGCGCGCCCAGCTGGCGGCGGTCCTCGACCAGCCGCCCTACCTGCCTGTGACCGTCGTGCAGGTGACCGGTGCCGCGGACTCGCCGTCCACGACACTCCTCGCCGCCTGGCTCGCTCTGCAGCTGCAGGTCTCGGTGGACTACGAGTTCACTACGGGGCCGCTGTCCCACGGCATCCGGAGTGTGCACCTGACGCGCTCCGCCGGGCTCATCTCGCTCGAACGAGAAGTGCCCGACATCGCCAGACTCACCCAGCCCGGCCAGCCCGTTCAGGACCTCACCCTCAAGCGGCGGAGCCTGCGGGACTGCCTCAGCGACGAGCTGCGCCGCCTCGACCCCGATGAGCTGTATGGTGAGGTCATCACGCGCGGCCTACCGCACCTTGACGATGTGGTCGCAGAACACAACGAAGGACGACCGTGACCAACGAACGACGCGTACTTGTGCACACCGATCGCGCGGCCCTGGCCGCCTCGGTGGCGGCCCGATTCATCACAACGACCGTGGACCTCCTGCACGAACAGGGAGAAGTCAACGTGGTCCTGGCCGGCGGCAGCGTCGCGATCGAGGTCTTGGAAGCTGTCAACGCCTCAGCCGCCCGCGACACCATCGACTGGGCCCTGGTCACGTTCTGGTGGGGTGACGAGCGCTGGGTGCCCAAGGAGCACCCCGACCGCAACGAGCGCCAGGCTCGCACCGCCCTACTCGACCACATCCAGATCCCGGAGGCGAACATCCACCCCTTCGGCGCCTCGGACGAAGGAGTCGACCTCGACACCGCAGTCGAGAGCTACGCCGCGTTGCTCGAGTCCGCCTCGATCGAGGGAACCGACCTGCCGCGCTTCGACATCACCTTCCTCGGCGTCGGGCCGGACGGCCACGTCGCCTCCCTATTCCCGCACCAGGCCGGCATCCGCGAACATAGCAAGAGCGTGCTCGCCGTGCGCAACTCTCCCAAGCCCCCGGCGGAGCGGCTCAGCCTCAGCCGACCGGCCCTGAACTCCTCACGGTGCGTGTGGATGGTGCTGGCCGGGCCGGACAAGGCATCGGCGCTCGGTCTCGCCCTAGCCGGCGCCAGCCGCGACGAAGTGCCCGTGGCGGGCATCAAGGGCCGCCGGTACACGAACTTCTTCGTCGACCGGGAGGCCGCTGCGGAGGTCCCCGAGAACCTCACCGCGTCGACGTTCTAGAACAGTCACCCGCTCGGGCAGACCCGCACACTGAGAAAGGCCCCGACCGGAGTCGGGGCCTTTCTCAGTGAACGACAGGCGTGCGCGTCCAAACGTCAGTTCGTCGCGGACAGCTTGCCCCGGCGCACGCGCAACTGCTCCAACGCTTCTTCGAGGAGCGATTCTGCCTCTTCCTCGGTGCGGCGTTCCTTCACGTAGGCAAGGTGCGTCTTGTACGGTTCAAGCTTGACCACCGACGGCGGGTTCTCTTTGTCCCGCCCGGCCGGGAGCCCCGACGACGGGCAGTCGATGGTCACCGGAATCTCGTCATCGGGGAGGTTTGCCGCGAAGTAACGCACGGTCTCGTTGCCGAGGGCGTCCCAGTAGGACACCTTGATGCGGTCCGCGTGAAAACCGCGGTCCTGCTCGCCCATGGGGCCGGCACCGACCCGGGATCCTCTGATTGCGCTGCCACCAGATGCCATTATGTTCCTCCGCTTGAAAAGGGCGTTGTAGCCGATTGACCGGTTGAGCTAGAGCTCGTCGAAACTGTGAAACGGGAGGCTAAAGCCCCGTGTCGAACTTGGTGAGGAGTCCCAGGATTACGATGCAGGTAATCCAGAGCAACCCCAGGATGACGGTGATGCGGTTGAGGTTGCGTTCCGCCACACCGGACGCACCGAGGTTGGAAGTGACACCTCCGCCGAACATGTCGGACAGACCGCCACCACGCCCCTTGTGAAGCAAAATGAGCATGGTCAACAGGAGACTCGTAATTCCGAGCAACACCTGCAGCACAACCTGGAGAATCTCCACGCAAAAACCTTTCACAGTGCGATGGGCCCAAAAAGCCCATCAAGATCAGTGATAATCATAGCCTGACTCACGAACCAGCCCACCGACCCCCTGTTGGGGGCCGATGGGCTGCTTCGAGGCCTGCTGCCGAGTTGAGACAGCAGATGTGGTGCAGTTGTCTTGTTACAGACCGACGTGCTGCTGGAACCGGACGATGCTCGAGAATTCGTCGATATCCAGGCTGGCGCCGCCCACCAGGGCGCCGTCCACGTTCGGCTCACGCATGAAGCCCGCGATATTCGAACCCTTCACGGAACCGCCGTACAGGATACGGGTCTTGTCGGCCACATCCTGGCCCAGCGTCTCCGTGAGCACGAGACGCAGTTGCGCCGCCACCTGCTCGGCCTGCTCCGGCGTTGCCGCCTTGCCGGAACCGATCGCCCAGACGGGCTCGTAGGCGACGACGAAGTCGGCCGCGTTGGTCACGCCGGCCAGGGCCGCGCGCAACTGGGCGACCGGTACGGCGCTCGGGCCGTGCAATTCCAGGTCCGCGGCAGACTCGCCGACGCAGATGATCGGAACCAGGTTGTGCTTGAGCGCTGCCGTGACCTTCGCCGAGACGATCTCGTCAGTCTCGGCGTGCAGTGTGCGGCGCTCGGAGTGACCGATCAACACATACTTGCACTCGAGCTGCGCGAGGAACGCGCCGGAGATTTCACCGGTGTACGCGCCCGAATCCTGGGCCGACACGTCCTGGCCGCCGAAGACGATCGGGAGCTTGTCAGCGGAGACGAGCGTCTGCACGGAGCGGAGGTCGGTAAACGGTGGGAACACCGCGACCTCGACCGCTGCGACATCGTGCTTCGCATCCTTGAGATTCCAGGCGAGTTTCTGGACGAACGCGATGGCCTGGAGGTGGTCCAGGTTCATCTTCCAGTTTCCGGCAATCAGCGGAGTGCGTCGTGGGTGTTCGTTTACTGCCATCCGAGGACCTCCAGTCCTGGCAGGCGCTTACCCTCGAGGAACTCGAGGCTCGCGCCGCCGCCGGTAGAAATGTGACCGAACTGGTCATCGGTGAAACCGAGGATGCGCACGGCCGCGGCCGAATCTCCACCACCGACGACACTCAGGCCGTCGACCTCGGTCAGCGCGCCGGCCACCGCACGGGTGCCCTCCGCGAACGGCGCCAACTCGAACACGCCCATCGGGCCGTTCCAGAAGACCGTCTTCGACGACCGGATGATGTCGGCGAACGCCGCACCGGTCTCCGGTCCGATGTCCAGACCGAGACCGGAGGCACCGAACGTGGTGCTCTCGATCGCGTCGGCCGGGGTGACCGCCACTTCGGCGTCTGCCCCAAACTTGGAGGCAACGACGATATCCGTCGGCAGCACGATCCGCACGCCCAGGCGCTCCGCTTCCTGAAGGTAACCGCGAACGGTTTCGATCTGGTCGGCCTCCAGCAGGCTTGCGCCCACCTTGTGGCCCTGAGCGGCGAGGAACGTGTACGCCATGCCGCCGCCGATGAGCAGCGAGTTGACGCGGGGCAGCAGGTGCCCGATGACGCCGAGCTTGTCGGACACCTTCGAGCCGCCCAGAACGACCGCGTACGGCGCTTCGGGCTTCTCGGTGAGGCGGTCCAGGACTTCGAGCTCAGCGGCGATCAGGAGGCCGGCCGCGCTGGGAAGGATCCCGGCGAGGTCGTACACACTGGCCTGCTTGCGGTGCACGACGCCAAAGCCATCCGAGACGAGCACATCGCCCAGAGCGGAAAGCTCCGTGGCGAAGGCGCCGCGCTCGGCGTCGTCCTTGGCGGTCTCCCCCGCGTTGAAGCGGAGGTTCTCGAGAACAACCACGTCACCGTCGGTGAGGGCGGCAACGGCAGCCTGAGCCGACGCCCCGACCGTGTCCGTGGCGAATGCCACGTCCGCGCCCAGGAGCTCGCCGAGACGGTCGGCGACGGGAGCCAGGCTGTACTTGGCTTCCGGTGCGCCCTTCGGTCGACCGAGGTGCGACACGATCACAACTCGCGCGCCCTGCTCGATGAGGGCCTTGATGGTGGGCAAGGATGCCCGGACACGCCCATCGTCGGTGATCTGACCGTCTTGCAACGGCACATTCAGGTCACAACGGACGATGACGCGCTTTCCGCCGAGCTGCCCCAGTGAATCAATAGTACGCAGCGTCACTGCGGACTCCGTTAGAGGCTCTTGGCGACGAGCGCAGTGAGGTCAACCATGCGGTTGGAGTAGCCCCATTCGTTGTCGTACCATGCGGACAGTTTGACCTGGTCGCCGATGACGCGAAGCAGGCCGGCATCGAAGATCGAGGAGTGCGGGTCGGTGACGATGTCACTGGAGACGATCTCGTCTTCCGTGTACATGAGGATGCCCTTGAGGGGACCCTCGGCGGCAGCCTTGTACGCGGCCTTGATGGCCTCGACGGTGACGGGACGCTCGGCAACGACGGTGAGGTCGGTGATGGAGCCGGTGGGAACCGGAACGCGCAGCGCGAAGCCGTCAAGCTTGCCCTTGAGCTCCGGCAGAACCAGGCCGAGGGCCTTGGCGGCACCGGTCGTGGTCGGAATGATGTTCAGAGCGGCCGCGCGGGCACGACGCAGGTCAGAGTGCGGGCCGTCCTGCAGGTTCTGGTCGGCCGTGTACGCGTGGATCGTGGTCATCAGGCCGTGCTTGATGCCGAAGTTGTCGTTGAACACCTTCGCGAGGGGCGCGAGGCAGTTCGTGGTGCACGACGCGTTGGAGATAATGTCGAACTTGGCCGGGTCGTAGTCTGCCTCATTGACGCCCATGACGATGGTTGCCGCCTCGCCGGAGGCAGGAGCGGAAACGATGACCTTCTTGGCACCGGCGGTGATGTGCTTGCGCGCATCCTCGGCCTTGGTGAAGCGTCCGGTGGATTCGATCACAATGTCGACGCCCAGGGCTGCCCAGGGCAGGTTGGCGGGATCGCGCTCGGCAAGAACCTTAATCGGCTTGCCGTTGACGAGGATGGTGTCTCCATCGACCTCGACGGTGGCGGGAAGGCGACCGGTGATGGAGTCATATTTAAGAAGGTGAGCCAGCGTCTTCGCCTCGGTGAGGTCGTTCACGGCGACGATCTCGATGTCGCTGCCCTGGGCCAGGACGGCGCGAAGATAATTACGGCCAATGCGGCCAAATCCGTTAATACCAATCTTTACAGACACGAATGTCTCCTATTCTTGTGCGCCGAGGCGCGTTGTGGTGGGTGAATCGGACGGGCTGCGGGCCCCCGTGGGGGCCCCTCCTCTCAGGAAAGGAGCAGCAGTCCGGTGGTCTTTTCGCGTGCGATGGTGAAGCGTTCCTGTACGTTGGCCCAGTTGACGATGTTCCAGAACGCCTTCACATAGTCCGCACGAACGTTGCGGTAGTCGAGGTAGTACGCGTGCTCCCAGACGTCGAGCATCAGCACCGGAATCGTGCCGGCCGCAAAGTTGGCCTGCTGGTCGAAGAACTGCTGAATGATCACGCGCTGGCCGATCGAGTCCCAGGCGAGAACCGCCCAGCCGGAGCCCTGAACGCCAAGGGCCACGGCCGTGAAGTGGGCCTGGAACTTGTCGAAGGAACCGAAGTTGTCCTCGATTGCGCTAGCCAGGTCACCAGTGGGCTTGTCTCCGCCATCGGGCGACAGGTTGGTCCAGAAGATCGAGTGGTTGACGTGGCCGCCCAGGTTGAACGCGAGGTCCTTCTCGAGCTTGTTCACAAAGGTGAGGTTGCCGCTGTCGCGAGCCTCGGCCAGCTGGGCCAGGGCTGTGTTGGCCCCGGTGACGTAGGCCTGGTGGTGCTTTCCGTGATGGAGTTCCATGATGGTGCCGCTGATACTCGGCGCAAGAGCCGAGTAGTCGTAGGCCAGAGCCGGAAGTGTGTATTCAGCCAAGGTGCATCTCCTCTGTAGTTGTCGGCGCGAAACGCTCCGCCACCCGTTCGTGAGCAACCATTCCAGTCTACTCAGGATGCGCTGTGGCTGTGACGAACGTGGATGAACGCTGAACGCCGGGCAGGTCAGACGTCATCGAGGTCGGCCGGGAGGTTCGCGTCCGTGCCCGGGATGCCCAGGTCGGCGGCCTTCTTGTCGGCCATGGCCAGCAGGCGACGGATGCGGCCGGCGACGGCATCCTTCGTCATGGGCGGGTCCGCGTGGTGACCGAGCTCGTCGAGGCTGGAGTCGCGGAAGGAGAGGCGTAGCTCGCCCGCATACCGGAGGTGCTCCGGGATCTCCTCGTCAAGGATTTCCATGGCGCGCTGCACGCGCGCGCACGCGGCCACCGCGGCCTGAGCGGAGCGGCGCAGGTTCGCGTCGTCGAAGTTGACCAGTCGGTTCGCAGTCGCGCGCACTTCGCGACGCTGGCGGAGGGCCTCCCAGTTGAGCACGGTCTCCTGCGCCCCCATCTGCACGAGCATGGCGCCGATGGCGTCGCCGTCGCGGATGACGACCCGGTGCACACCCCGAACCTCACGCGCCTTGGCGACGACTCCGAGGCGGCCGGCGGCTCCCACGAGAGCCATGGCAGATTCGTTCCCGGGGCAGGTGACCTCCAGCGCCGCCGAACGACCCGGGTCGGTCAACGAGCCGTGGGCGAGGAAGGCTCCACGCCAGACAGCGGCGATCTCTTCCTTCGAGCCCGTGGTGAGCCGGTTCGGCAGACCGCGAATCGGGCGCCGTCTCGCGTCGAGCAGCCCGGTCTGGCGCGCGAGGGTTTCGCCGCCGTCAAGCACTCGCACCAGGTAGTGGCTGGCGCGCCTCAGGCCGGCGGCGGGGATCACGGTCACGTCGCTGCGCACGCCGTAGAGCTCGGCGAGATCTTTGCGCACCCTCCTGGCGAGGAGAGGGGTGTCGAGCTCTGACTCGATGGCGATCCGGCCGGAAATCATGTGCAGTCCGCCGGAGAAGCGGAGAATGGTGGCCAGTTCCGCTGCACGCACCGTGGTCTTTGAAATTTCGACGCGAGCAAGCTCGTCTTTGACGTCGGCGGTGAGTGCCAATCGCTTGTCCATTCTGTCGTCCTGGCCTGATGTGGGGCCGAGTTGTAGTCGTTCTGGCCGGAGTGGGCGTCTGCTGGATGCAGTCGCCCGTGACCGGGTTATTCCCGTCCGAGGTCGCGGTTCTTGACGCTGACCGCGACACCGGGGAAGTCCTTGACCAGGGCCGCGATTTCCGCGGCCATGGCGACCGAGCGGTGCTTGCCACCCGTGCACCCGACCGCGATGGTCGCGTGGCGTTTGTTCTCCCGCTGGTACCCCGCGAGGACCGGTTCCAGGGCCGCCGCGTAGTGCGAGATGAACTCCCGCGCCCCGGTCTGGGCGAGAACAAAATCCCGTACCTCGGAGTCTTGGCCGTTGTGGCTGCGCAGTTCGGGAACCCAGAACGGGTTGGGAAGGAAACGCACATCGGCAACCATGTCGACGTCGGTGGGAAGGCCGTACTTGAAGCCGAAACTCATCAGCGTGACGTGCACCCCGGCGGCGTCCTCGGCGGCGAAGCGGTCCGAGATCGACGTGGCCAGCTGGTGGATGTTGAGATCGGAGGTGTCGATGACGAGGTCGCAGGACTCGCGCACGGCGCTGAGCTTGACGCGCTCGGCCGCGATGCCGTCAAGGATCGTGCCGTCGCCCTGCAGCGGATGCGGTCGTCGCACGGATTCGAACCGTCGCACGAGCACGTCGTCGCGGGCTTCGAGGAAAATGACCCGTACCTGGGACGTCTTGCGCAGCGAGTGCAGGATCTCCTGGAAATCGGTGAAGAAGTCTCGGCCGCGGATATCGACCACGGCAGCGATCTTCGGCAGGCTGGTGCCGGCCCGGCCGACGAGTTCGGCCAGCGGGCGCAGCATCTGCGGCGGAAGGTTGTCGACGACGTACCAGCCCAGGTCTTCCAGCGCGTTGGCCACGGTGGAGCGGCCTGCGCCGGACATCCCCGTCACGATAAGCATTTCCTGCCTGTCGTTCTCCGTTGTCATTCTGGACTGCGCCTTCGATCGGGTGGAACCTAAGTGTCCAGCCTACCGATCAGCCGGACCGTTCAGGCGCGCAAGTGGCGATGAATCGCCTCGGCCAGCACCGGACCGATGCCGCGAACGTCGGCAATCGCCTCCGCCGGCGCCTCCTTGAGCCGGGTGACGGAGCCGAAATGCTGCAGGAGCACCTTGACTCTGGCCGGGCCGAGACCGGGGACCTCGTTCAGCACCGACGTGATGTCCCGCTTCCTTCTCGAGCGCTGGTGCATGATCGCGAACCGGTGCGCCTCGTCGCGGATGCGCTGGATCAGGAACAGGGCGTCACTGTTGCGCGGCAGGATCACCGGGTAGTCGGAGTCCGGCAACCAGATTTCCTCGAGCCGCTTCGCGATTCCGCACAGCTGGATACCGGTGACGCCGGATTCGCGCAGCGCCCGCGCCGCCGCGGCCACCTGAGGCTGGCCGCCGTCGACGATGAGCAGGTTCGGCTGGTACCGGAACTTCTTGCGCGTCACCGTGGCATCGGCCTCGCTCTCCGGCGCCGCTTCCTCGTCGGGGATCAGGTAGGCCAGGCGGCGGGTAAGCGTGCGGTAGATGGAGTCCGTGTCATCCGTGGACTCGGGGATGCTGAACCGGCGGTACTCGTCGGTTCGCGGCAACCCGTCTTCGAACACCACCATGGAGGCGACGATGTTGGTGCCGCTCAGGTGCGAGACGTCGTAGCATTCCATCCTGAGCGGCGCGGAGGGCATCTCCAACGCCTCCTGGATGTCTTCGAGGGCCTTGGACCGGGCGACGAAGTCGGAGCTCCGCCGGGTCTTGTAGAGCATCAAGGCATGCTTGGCGTTCTGGGTCGCCGTGGCGAGCAGGGCGGCCTTCTCGCCCCGCTGGGCAGCGACAAGCCGGACCTTGCGTTTGCCGACGCCGGCCAGCCAGGTTTCCAGCGCCGCGGCGTCGTCGGGCAACTCCGGCACAACGATCTCCCGCGGAGGCACGGCTCCGGAGCCGTAGGCCGTCAGCATGATCGAGTCGATCAGGTCGCTCGTCGTGAGGTCCAGTTCCTTGTCGACCATCCAGCCGCGCACACCGCGGATGCGGCCGCCCCGCACGATGAACAACTGCACCGCCGCGGCGAGTTCATCCTGGTCGATGGCGAACAGGTCGATGTCGACGCTGTCGCGGAGCACGACGGCGCTCTTCTCCAGAACGGCGTTCAGCGCCCGCACCTGGTCGCGCCGTTTGGCGGCGACCTCGTAGTTCTGGCCCACCGCGGCATCCTTCATCTCCGCGGTCAGCTGGTTGATCAGCTTGCGATCCTGGCTGCCCATGAAGCTGACGAACTCATTTACGATCACCCGGTGCTCCTCGATGGAGACCAGGCCGGAGCAGGGGCCGAAGCACCGCCCGATCTGCCCGCCGAAGCAGGGCTTGCCGGACTGAATGGCCCGTTTGTAGTTGGCGTTGTTGCAGGTGCGGATGGGGAAGGCTTTGAGCATCAGCTCGATTGTCTCGTGCACGGCCCAGACCTTCGGGTACGGTCCGAAATACCGGGCGCCGCGGATGCCGGTGGTGCGGGTGACGAGAGCCCGCGGCGCCTCGTCGGCGAGGGTCACCGCGAGGTACGGGTAGGACTTGTCGTCCTTGAACCGCACGTTGAAGGGCGGGTCGAACTCGTTGATCCAGGTCCACTCCAGCTGGAGGGCCTCGACCTCGGTGCCGACGACCGTCCACTCAACCGAGCTGGCCGTGGTGACCATGCGCCGGGTGCGCTCATGCAGGCTGCTCAGCGGGGCGAAGTAGTTCGCGAGCCGCGCCCGCAGGTTCTTGGCCTTGCCGACATAGAGTACCCGCCCGGTTTCGTCACGAAATCGGTACACCCCGGGACTCGTGGGGATCTCGCCCGTCTTGGGGCGGTAGCTCAGCGCATCGGACATGATGGTTCCTGAGGCGGTCAGTGTGCCGCCAGGATCTCCTTCAGGAACACGCCCGTGTGGCTCTTCTTCACGGTGGCGACGTGCTCCGGGGTTCCGGTGGCAAGCACGCGGCCCCCGCCGGAGCCGCCCTCGGGACCAAGGTCGATCACCCAGTCCGCGGATTTTATCACGTCGAGGTTGTGCTCGATCACGATTACGGTGTTGCCCTTGTCGACCAGGCTGTTCAGCACAAGCAGCAGTTTGCGCACGTCTTCGAAGTGCAGGCCGGTCGTGGGCTCGTCGAGCACGTACACGCTGCGGCCATTGGACCGGCGCTGCAGCTCGGTGGCCAGCTTGACGCGCTGGGCCTCGCCGCCGGACAGCGTCGTGGCGCTCTGGCCGAGGCGCACGTAGCCGAGGCCGACCTCGACGAGGGTGTTCAGGAACCGGTGGATGGACGAGATCGCCTCGAAGAAATCGGCGGCCTCGCTGATCGGCATGTCCAGCACCTCGGCGATGCTTTTGCCCTTGTAGTGCACGGTGAGGGTGTCGCGGTTGTAGCGCGCTCCCCCGCAGACCTCGCAGGCAACGTAGACGTCGGGCAAGAAGTTCATCTCGATTTTGATCGTGCCGTCGCCGGAGCAGGCTTCGCAGCGGCCGCCCTTGACGTTGAAGCTGAACCGGCCGGGCAGGTAGCCGCGCGCCTTAGCCTCGATCGTCTCGGAGAAGAGGGTGCGGATCTTGTCGAAGACGCCGGTGTAGGTGGCAGGGTTGGAGCGCGGCGTGCGCCCGATCGGGGCCTGGTCGACGTGGATGACCTTGTCGAGCTGCTCGAGCCCGGTGACGCGAGTGTGCCGGCCGGGGAGTTTGCGGGCGCCGTTGAGCCGGTTGGCCAGTACCCGGTACAGGATGTCGTTGACGAGAGACGACTTGCCCGATCCGCTGACGCCGGTCACGGCCGTGAACGTGCCGAGCGGGAAGCTGACCGACACCTTCTTGAGATTGTTGGCCTCCGCGCCGATAACCGAGATTTCGCGCGCCGGGTCGATCTCGCGCCTGGTGGCCGGGGTCGGGATGGATCTGCGGCCGGCAAGGTAGTCCCCGGTCAGCGACTCCGTGTTGGTGAGCAGGTCGGCGTAGGAACCGGAATGCACGACATGGCCGCCGTTGACGCCGGCGCCCGGACCGATGTCGACGACCCAGTCGGCCGTCTTGATGGTGTCTTCGTCGTGCTCAACCACGATCAGGGTGTTCCCGAGGTCGCGCAGGGTAACCAGGGTCTCGATCAGCCGTCGGTTGTCGCGCTGGTGCAGGCCGATGCTCGGTTCGTCGAGGACGTACAGCACCCCGGTCAGGCCGGACCCGATCTGGGTGGCCAGACGGATGCGCTGCGCCTCGCCGCCGGACAGGGTCGCCGCGGCCCGGGCCAGATTGAGGTAGTTCAGGCCGACGCGGATCAGGAAGTCCAGGCGCGCCTTGATCTCTCGCAGCACCTGCGCGGCGATGACGGCCTCCCGGTCGGTCAGCTCGAGCTTGTTCATGAAATCGCGGGCGTCGGTGAGACTGAGGTTGCAGACATCAGCGATGCTGGCCCCGTGCACGAGCACGGCGAGGACCTCGGGCTTGAGCCGGGTTCCGGAGCAGACGGGGCAGTCGACTTCGCGCAGGTATTCTCCCCAGCGGGCGCGCTGGGTGTCGGACTCCGCCTGCAGGTACTGACGTTCAATGTAGGGCACGACGCCCTCGAAGCCGGAGGTGTAGCTCATCTCCCGGCCGTAGCGGTTCTTCCACTTCACCTTGACCTCGAAGTTGTCGCCGCGCAGAACGGCGTCCTGCACCTCGGCGGGCAGTTCGCCCCACGGGGTGTCGAGGGAGAAGTCCAGGTCTCGGGCGAGCCCGTCGAGGAGCTTCTCGTAGTACTGGAACAGTCCCTTGCCCTGCGTGGTCCAGGGCAGCACGACGCCGTCCGCGATGCTGAGCTCGGGGTCGCCGAGAAGCAGGTCTGCGTCGACCGACATGCGCGTGCCGAGCCCGGAGCACTCAGGGCAGGAGCCGAAGGGCGCGTTGAAGGAGAATGTGCGCGGCTCGATCTCGGTGAGCTGCACGGGGTGGTTGTTGGGACAGGAGAGCTTCTCCGAGTAGCTTTGCCAGGCCTCGTCGCCCTCCCGGTCGACGTAGTTGATCTGCACGATGCCATCGGTCAGCTTGAGCGCCGTCTCAAGGGAGTCTGTGAGCCGGCTCAACAGGTCGGGGCCGGCGACCAGACGGTCGATGACCACGAAGATGTCGTGTTTGAGCTGCTTCTTCAGAACGGGCGGCTCGTTGAGCTGGATCGGGGTGCCGTCGACGATGGCGCGGGAATAACCGCCCGCTGCCAGTTCCTTGAACAGGTCGACGAACTCGCCCTTTTTTTGGGATACGACCGGGCTGAGCACCTGGTAACGGACGCCCTCATCGAGTCCCATCAGCTGGTCGGCGATCTGCTGCACGGTCTGTGCCTGGATGACCTCGCCGCAGACGGCGCAGTGCGGCACACCGATGCGCGCCCAGAGCAGCCGCATGTAGTCGTAGACCTCGGTGATGGTGCCCACGGTCGACCGAGGGTTGCGGTTGGTCGATCTCTGGTCGATGGAGACGGCAGGGCTCAGGCCCTCGATGAAGTCGACGTCGGGTCGGTCGACCTGGCCCAGGAACTGCCTGGCGTACGCGGACAGCGATTCGACGTAGCGCCGCTGGCCCTCCGCGAAGATGGTGTCGAACGCGAGAGAAGACTTGCCCGAGCCGGACAGCCCCGTGAAGACGACGAGCGAATCGCGCGGAATCTCGAGGTCCACGTTGTGCAGGTTGTGCACACGGGCGCCACGAACGTTGAGTTTTGATCCGGTCTCTACCTTGGAAATTGACACCATTCGATTCTATGCAGCGTCACGCGTCCAACCCTGCGAATCAGCACGCCCTGAGCGAACAAATGTTCGAAATCTACCCAGCCAGTCCAATCATCCGATCAGATGTGGCCGGCCTTCTCCATCTGGCGCAGCTCGCGCTTCAGCTCGGATACCTCGTCGCGGAGCCGGGCCGCGAGCTCGAACTTGAGCTCCCCCGCCGCCTCGAGCATCTGGCCGTTCAGGTCGGCGATAATCGACTCAAGGTCGTTCGCGCCGTTCGCGGCCAGTCCCTGCCGGCGCGGTGTCGCCGCGACGCCCTTGCGGCGGGTGTCGCGGCCGGCCAAAAGCTCGGCGGTGTCCGCCTCTTCCCGAGCGAGAACCTCAGTGATGTCAGCGATCCGTTTGCGCAGCGGGGTGGGATCGATGCCGTGAAGGGTGTTGTAGGCCACCTGCTTCTCGCGGCGGCGGTCGGTCTCGTCGATCGCGCGCTCCATCGAGGCTGTGAGCCGGTCGGCGTACATATGCACCTCGCCGGAGACGTTGCGGGCCGCGCGGCCGATGGTCTGGATCAGCGAGGTCGCCGAACGGAGGAAGCCCTCCTTGTCGGCGTCGAGGATGGCGACAAGCGACACCTCGGGCAGGTCGAGTCCCTCGCGGAGCAGGTTGATGCCCACGAGGACGTCGTAGACGCCGGCCCGCAGCTCAGTGAGGAGTTCGACGCGACGGAGCGTGTCGACATCCGAGTGCAGGTACCGCACCCGCACGCCGGCCTCGGTGAGGAAGTCAGTGAGTTCCTCGGACATCTTCTTGGTGAGCGTGGTGACCAAGACGCGTTCGTTGCGGTCGACGCGCTTGTGGATTTCCTCGAGAAGGTCGTCGATCTGGCCCTTACTGGGCTTGACGATGATCTGCGGGTCGATCAGCCCGGTGGGACGGATGATCTGTTCAACGATGCCGTCGGCGATGCCCAACTCGTACTTGCCGGGGGTGGCGGAGAGGTAGACGGTCTGGCCGACGCGCCCCTTGAACTCCCCGAATTTGAGCGGTCGGTTGTCGAGGGCGCTCGGGAGCCGGAACCCGTGATCGACGAGTGTGCGCTTGCGCGAGGAGTCGCCCTCGTACATGGCGCCGATCTGCGGCACCGTGACGTGGGACTCGTCGATGACCATCAGGAAGTCGTCAGGAAAATAGTCGAGCAGGCAATGCGGCGCCTCCCCCGGTTGCCGCTGGTCGATGTGCCGGGAATAGTTCTCGATGCCGGAGCAGAAACCGATCTGCTCCATCATCTCCAGATCAAACTGCGTGCGCATGCGCAGGCGCTGGGCCTCGAGCAGTTTGCCCTCGCGCTCCAGCTGTTCAAGCCGTTCGGCGAGCTCCTCCTGAATGGTGCCGATGGCGCGCTCCATCACGTCCGTGCTGGCCACGTAGTGCGAGCCGGGGAAGACGGCAACGGAGTCGAGCTTCCTCACGATGTCGCCGGTGAGCGGATGCAGGCTGTAGAGCGCCTCGATCTCGTCGCCGAACATCTCGATGCGGATGGCGAGTTCTTCGTACATCGGGATGATCTCGATGGTGTCGCCGCGCACCCGAAAGTGGCCGCGGGAGAAGTCGATGTCGTTGCGCTGGTACTGCATGGCAACGAACTTGCGGATCAGCCAGTCCCGGTTGACCTGTTGACCGACCTGGAGAGCGACCATGGCCTCGAGGTAGCCTTCGGGCGTGCCGAGGCCGTAAATGCAGGAGACCGTGGAGACCACGATGACGTCGCGCCGGCTGAGCAGGGAGTTCGTGGTGGAGTGCCGTAGGCGCTCGACCTCCGCGTTGATCGAGGAGTCCTTCTCGATAAAGGTGTCGGTCTGGGGCACATAGGCCTCGGGCTGGTAGTAGTCGTAATACGACACGAAATACTCGACGGCATTGTTGGGCATCAGCTCACGGAATTCGTTCACGAGCTGCGCGGCGAGGGTCTTGTTATGGGCGAGCACCAGGGTCGGCCGCTGCACCTGTTCGATCAGCCAGGCCGTGGTCGCCGATTTGCCCGTCCCGGTGGCGCCGAGCAGCACGATGTCGGTCTCTCCGGCGTTGATGCGGCCGGCCAGCTCGGCGATCGCTGTGGGCTGGTCGCCGCTCGGCGTGTACTCGCTCACCACCTCGAACGGATTAACAGAGCGCGTGGGTTCCATGCTCGTCAGTCTACGGAGCGCCTCTGACAATGCGCTGCTGACCCTGACCCCGCACCTGGTCCCACAGCACGTCGACCTGCTCCAGGGTCTGCTCAAGAGTGCCGCCCGTGTCGATGACGACGTCGGCGATCCTGTGACGGTCGGCGTCACTGGCCTGGGCGCGGATCCGGCGCTCCGCTTCGCCGACATCCATCGCCCGCAGCTCCACCATGCGGCGCACCCGGGTCGGCTCGTCGGCCTGGGTGACGACGACGAGGTCGAAAGGATGGTCGACGCCTGCCTCCACCAGCAGGGGCACGTCGTACACGACGATCGCGTTGCGGTCGGCATCTTCCGCCTCGCGGATCAGTGCGTTCGAGCGCGCGCGCACCTCGGGGTGCACGATCGCGTTGAGGCGGTCCAACGCCTCCGGGTCACGGAACACGACCGCGCCGAGCGCCACCCGGTTCAGGCTGCCGTCGGGCAGCAGCACCGCGTCACCGAAAGCATCCGCGATCTTGACGAGCCCCGGGGTGGCGGGCCCGACCACGACCCGCGCGAGTTGGTCGGCGTCGATGTGCACGGCCCCGTGCTGCACTAGCCGCCGCGCGACGGTGCTTTTTCCGGATGCGATCCCGCCGGTCAGTCCAATCAAGTACACACTTGCCATGCTAACGGCCCTCGATGGACGAACCGGCATCCGCCGGCGAAGCGAAAAAAGGCCGCACCCCGGAGGGTGCGGCCTTCAGTCAGCTCGGTGCTAGTTGGAGCTGGAGAGCTTCTCGCGCAGTGCTGCGAGGGCCTCGTCGTCCGCGAGCGTGCCGGCGCCGGCCGTCTCGTTCGAGAAGGTGTTGCCTGCGGCGGACGGGACATCGCTGACGGCGGTGATCTCGTCGTTCGCGGAGGCAACCTGCTTCTTGTGGGCTTCCCAGCGAGCCTGGGCTGCAGCGTAGTCCTGCTCCCACTTCTCGCGCTGGGTCTCGAAGCCTTCGCGCCACTCGTTGGTCTCCGGGTCGAAGCCCTCGGGGTACTTGTAGTTGCCCTGGTCGTCGTACTCGGTGAGCATTCCGTAGAGCGCCGGGTCGAACTCGGTGCCCTCGGGGTCGACACCGTCGTTGGCCTGCTTGAGGCTCAGCGAGATGCGGCGACGCTCGAGGTCGATGTCGATGACCTTGACGAAGACCTCGTCGCCGACCGACACGACCTGCTCGGCGAGCTCGACGTGCTTGCCGGAGAGCTCGGAGATGTGAACGAGTCCCTCGATGCCCTCGGCAACGCGAACGAACGCGCCGAACGGAACGAGCTTGGTGACCTTACCCGGTGCAACCTGGCCGATGGCGTGGGTGCGAGCAAAGACCTGCCACGGGTCTTCCTGCGTGGCCTTGAGGGAGAGCGACACGCGCTCGCGCTCGAGGTCGACCTCAAGGATCTCGACGGTGACTTCCTGGCCAACCTCGACGACCTCGCTGGCGTGCTCGATGTGCTTCCAGCTGAGCTCGGAGACGTGAACCAGACCGTCAACGCCACCCAGGTCGACGAACGCACCGAAGTTGACGATCGACGAGACAACACCCTTGCGGACCTGTCCCTTCTGAAGGTTGTTGAGGAACGTGGTGCGGCTCTCGGACTGAGTCTGCTCGAGCAGCGCACGACGGGACAGCACGACGTTGTTGCGGTTCTTGTCGAGTTCGAGGATCTTGGCCTCGATCTCCTGGCCCAGGTACGGGGTCAGGTCGCGAACACGGCGCAACTCGATGAGCGAGGCCGGGAGGAACCCGCGGAGTCCGATGTCCACGATGAGGCCACCCTTGACAACCTCGATGACCGAACCGGTGACAACGCCATCCGACTCCTTGATCTTCTCAACGTCGCCCCATGCACGCTCGTACTGAGCACGCTTCTTGGACAGGATGAGACGGCCTTCTTTGTCTTCCTTCTGAAGAACGAGGGCCTCAACCAGGTCGCCGACCTTGACGACCTCAGAGGGGTCGACGTCGTGCTTGATGGAAAGTTCGCGGGAGGGGATGACGCCCTCGGTCTTGTAGCCCACGTCGAGGAGAACCTCGTCGCGGTCGATCTTCACCACGGTGCCCTCGATGAGGTCTCCGTCGTTGAAGAATTTCAGAGTCTTTTCGACCGCGGCAAGAAAGTCTTCAGCAGATCCAATGTCGTTGATGGCGACCTGCTTGGGTGCCCGTTCGGTCGTTGCGTTTGTCATGTAGTAGTTGCTCCAGGATGGACATAGTTCGGGCCACACACGGGAAAAACTCGTGCTCGTGCACCATGCATGGCGGTGGACAGTTCGTCACAAGCGTGACAGTCAAGCTTAGCTGTTTGCGGGAGAGGCCGGCAACTTGCCCGTCCCCCACCGAAACTACGCCGATCGACCCCGAACGTTAACCGAGCATCGCCGCCTGGAGGGTGTCCAGGCCGACCCCGCCGAGATCGAGGGCCTTGCGGTGGAACTCCTTGATCGAGAAGGCGTCACCCTCGCGCTCCCTGTACCTGTCCCGCAGCTGCTCCCAGATGCGCTGGCCGACCTTGTAGGACGGGGCCTGCCCCGGCCAGCCGAGGTACCGGTTCACCTCGAACTTGACAAAGCTCGCGTTCATGTTCACGTTCCGGCCCAAGAACTCCAAGGCGTAGTCGGCGGTCCAGGGGCCCGAACCGTCGGGCAGCCGCTTCTCGAGGTGCACGCCGATGTCGAGGACGACGCGGGCGGCGCGCATCCGCTGCCCGTCCAGCATGCCGAGACGGTCGGCCGGGTCATCGAGGTAGCCCAGCTGCTCCATCAGACGTTCCGCGTAGAGCGCCCAGCCCTCGGCGTGACCCGAGGTGCCGGCCAGCTGGCGGCGCCAGGTGTTCAGCTTGGCCCGGTTGTAGACGGCCTGGCCGATCTGCAGATGGTGGCCGGGCACGCCCTCGTGGTAAACGGTGGTCAATTCGCGCCAGGTGTCGAATTCGGTGATCCCGACCGGCACCGACCACCACATCCGGCCCGGGCGGGAGAAGTCGTCCGTAGGCCCGGTGTAGTAGATGCCGCCTTCCTGGGTGGGGGCGATCAGGCACTCGAGGCGTTTGATCTCGTCGGGGATGTCGAACTGGGTCTCGGAGAGCTCGGCGACGGCTCGGTCGCTGGTCTCCTGCATCCATTTCTGCAGGGCGTCGGTGCCGTGCAGCTTGCGGCTGGGTTCGGTGTCGAGGAACGCAATGGCCTCGGGCACGCTCGCGCCCGGCTTGATCAGGTCGGCGATGCTCTCCTGCTCGGCGACCATCCGCGCCAGCTCCTCCACGCCCCACTCATAGGTTTCGTCGAGGTCTATGGTCGCGCCGAGGAAACGGCGGGACTGCAGCAGGTAGAGGTCGCGACCGATGGCGTCGCGGGTGGGGGCCCTGCCCTCGAGCTCGGTGCCGAGGAAGTCCGCCAGCGTTCCATAGGCCGCGGCAGCGGCACGCGCCCGGGTGTCGAGATCCTTGGCCAGCGAGGCCGGGAGCGCTCCCGTGTCGTGGCCGGCGTTGGCGGCGAGCTCGGCGAAGAAGCCGTCGTTCGCCGCGTGGCGCCGGGCCTGCAGGATGACTTCCTGCACTTGACGCCGGGCAGGCATACTGCCGCGCTCGATACCGAGACGCAGGGTCTGGATGTAGCCGTTGATGGCCCCGGGCAGTGCGCGCAGACGGGCGCAAACGGTGTCCCAGTCGGCGACGGTGGCGGTGGGCATCAGGTCGAAGACCTCCCGGATGCCCTGGGCCGGCGACGCGATCACGTTCAGGTCGCGCAGCGGCAATCCGGCTTCGGCGCTCTCGACGTCGAGGGCGAGCGAGCTGCGCAGGTCGGTGCGGGTGACGACGTCGACGTCGTCGACGGCCGTGGCCGCGTCGAGGCGGGTGATGAAGGATCGGGCCGCGTCGACCCTGCGGTCCAGCCCGTCCGGGGAGTAGTCGCCGAAGCGGCCGTCAACCTCGGTGCGGCCGATGTACGTGCCCACGGTCGGGTCGATATCGACGAGGGTGTCCACCCAGTCCTCGGCGATCCGGTCGATCGGCGTGGGGGTGCGCTGCTTGTCGGTTGTCATGACCCGAGCCTAGAACACGCGCTCGACCGCGGGCGGAGCGCCGGACCTCGCATTCGGGCGGCTGGTAGTCGCTGCCTAGTGGGCGGCGGCATCCCAGTTGTCGCCGCGGCCGACCTGCACGTCGAGCGGCACCAACAGGTCCGCTGCGGTCTCCATCCGGTGCGTCACGACCTGGCGGAGCGCATCCCACTCCCCCGGGGCAACCTCAAAGATCAGTTCGTCGTGTACCTGAAGCAGCATGCGCGACTCCAAATTGCCGTCGATCAGGTCCACGGCGATCCCGTTCATCGCGATCTTCATGATGTCGGCGGCCGACCCCTGGATCGGCGCGTTGAGGGCCGCGCGCTCCGCGTTCTCGCGTACGACCCGGTTGGCGCTGTGCAGCTCGGGGAACGGGCGGCGGCGGCCGAATATGGTGGCCGTGTAACCATCTATTTTGGCCTGCTCGACGACATTGCGCAGGTAGTCGCGTACCGCGCCGAACCGGGCGAAGTAGTCTGTGATGAGCTGCTTGGCCTCCTTCGTCTCGATGCGCAGCTGCCGGGACAGCCCGAAGGCGCTCAATCCGTAGGCCAGGCCGTAGGACATGGCCTTGACCTTGGAGCGCATCTCGTTCGTGACGTCTTCCGGCGCCACGCCGAACACGCTTGCGCCGACGAACCGGTGCAGGTCTTCGCCGGCGTTGAAGGCCTCGATCAGTCCCGCGTCGCCGGAAAGGTGCGCCATGATGCGCATCTCGATCTGCGAGTAGTCGGCGGTGAGCAGGCAGTCGGCCCCGTTGGCCGCGTGGAATGCGGCCCGGATGCGGCGGCCCTCCTCGGTGCGCACCGGGATGTTCTGCAGGTTGGGGTCGGTGGAGGAGATCCGACCGGTGGCCGTGCCGATCTGCACATACGTGGTGTGGATACGTCCTGTCTTGTCGATGGCCTTGTCCAGGGTCTCCACGATCTGGCGCAGCTTGGTGGCGTCGCGGTGCTGCAACAGCATGTCAAGGAACGGATGCGGGTTGCTGGCCTGCAGGTCGGCCAGAGCCCCGGCATCCGTCGAGAACCCGGTCTTGTTCGCCCGGGTCTTGGGCATGCCGAGCTGGTCGAACAGCACCTCCTGCAACTGCTTGGGTGAACCGAGGTTCACCTCGCGGCCGATCTCGGCGTAGGCGCTGGCGGCCAACCCGGCGGCGCGCTCGCCCAGCTGGCCGGACAGTGCCGACAACTGGTCATGGGAGACGGCCACGCCGGCCAGTTCCATGTCGGAGAGTGCCAGCAGGGTGGGCATCTCGATGGTGGTGAGCACCTCGCGGGACCCGTCGTCGAGCAGCGCGTCGATGGCCGCGGCCACCCGGAACGTGTACCAGGACTCCACCGGCACGCCCCCGGCCTCGTTCTCGGCCGGGATCAGCTGGTTGGGGTCGGTCACCGGCAGGGTTTCGCCCAGGTATCGCAAGACGAGGGTGGCGAGGGTTTTGTCCGGCACCCCGGGGCGCAGTAGCCAGCCCGCGATCAGGCTGTCGAACACCAGCCCCGAAAAGTCCAGGTTGCTGCGGCGGAGCGCCTTGATCTGGCTCTTGGCGTCGTGCATGATCTTGGGCGAGTCGCTGGCCAACCAGGCCTCGAATGCGAGGTAGTCCGTGCGTCCGGGCTGCCAGGGCAGGTTTACCGACTCGGTCGGTCCGGACACTCCGAAGCCAATGGCCTTGCCCTCGTGTACCTCGACGGAGAGAGCGAGGCCCTGCGGGGAGGCGACCGTGGCCCGGGCGATCCACGCGGCCAGCTCCTCGTCGAGCAGGTCCTGGGCGGCGGGGGCCTGAGGCGCGGCGACCAGCACTTCCTCCGGCACGACCACGGCGACGCCTTCGGTCGCGCCGGCGCCCTCAAGCTTGATCACGCGGTCAAGCAGGGTGCGAAACTCGAGCCGACCGAACACAGCGCGCACGGCCGGTTCGTCGATGGGGCGCCGCACGAGGTCGGGGAGCTCCACCGGGAGGTCGAGGTCGGTGACGAGGTGGTTGAGTCGCCGGTTGCGGATCGCGTTCTCTTTCTGCTCGCGCAGGTTGTTGCCGACGACGCCCTTGATCTCCTCGGCGTGTTCCAGGATGCCGTCGAGGCTGCCGTAGAGGCCGAGCCACTTCACGGCGGTCTTCTCCCCCACCTTGGAGATCCCGATCAGGTTGTCGCTGGTCTCGCCGACCAGGGCCGCGACATCCGGGTATTGTGCCGGCTCGATGCCGTACTTCTCGCGCACCCGGGCCGGGTCGTAGCGGGTGAGCGCCGAGACGCCCTGGCTGGCCGGGTAGAGCAGGGTGACGTTTTCGTTGACGAGTTGGATCGTGTCCCGGTCCCCCGAGACCACCAGGACATGGAAGCCTTCCTGGTTGCCGCGCACGGACAGTGTTGCGAGGATGTCGTCGGCCTCGAAGTCTTCCTTGGTCAGCGTCGTGATGTTCATCGCAGCCAGGGCCTCCTGCAGCAGCGGCACCTGCCCGATGAACTCGCTTGGCGTGCTGGCCCGCGTGCCCTTGTAATCGGCGTATTCGCGCGTTCGAAAGGAGAACCGCGAGATGTCGAACGCCACGGCGATGTGCGTGGGCTTCTCGTTGCGCAGCAGACTGAGCAGCATGGACAGGAACCCGTGGATGGCGTTGGTGTGCTGCCCGTCGTGGGTCTGGAAACTGTCCACGGGGAGGGCGTGGAACGCCCGGTAGGCCAGGGAATGGCCGTCGATGATCATCAGGGTAGGCTTTTCGGAATCTGACACAGAGATAGCCTACAAGCGTCATCCGGCGCGGGCAGGTGCAGCGACCGAAGGTGACTATGATCCAGCAGACCACGGACGCCCTCGAGTGGGTCCAGCAGCGGGGAGCCGGCTCCCTGGCCGAAAAGATGGGCATCGAGTTCGTCGAGTTCACGATCGAGCGCGCGGTGGCACGGATGCCCGTCGAGGGCAACACGCAACCGGCGATGCTCCTGCACGGTGGCGCCTATGTCGTGCTGGGCGAGTCGCTGGGCTCGATGGCCGCCAATCTGCACGCCGGTCCCGGCCGCCTGGCGGTGGGGATCGAGATCAATGCCACGCATACCCGGTCGGCGACGTCGGGCTTCGTCACGGGTGTCTGCACGCCGGTGCACCTGGGCCGTACGCTCACGACGCACGAGATCGCGGTCACGGATGATCAGGGCCGGCGCTGCTCGACGATCCGGATCACCAATCTGATCAAGGAACTGACGAACCGGCCCGAGGCGCAAGACCCGAGGCTTGAAAAACGGCCAGGCATCAACCTCGAAGGGTGATCTGCCCGGCTGCCGAAGGTTACTTCTTGGCGCTGAGCTGCTCGATAATCGCCTGGGCGACGTCGTGCATGGTGAGCCGGCGGTCCATGGACGCCTTCTGGATCCACCGGAAGGCCTCGGGCTCGGTGAGCCCCATCTTCTCGTTGAGCAGGCCCTTGGCCCGGTCGACGAGCTTGCGGGTCTCGAAGCGCTCGACGAGGTCGGCCACCTCGGCCTCGAGGGTGATGATCTGGCTGTAGCGCGACAGCGCGATCTCGATGGCGGGCAGCAGGTCGTTCGGGGTGAACGGCTTGACCACGTAGGCCAGCGCGCCCGCTTCCGTGGCGCGCTCGACGAGTTCTTTCTGGCTGAACGCGGTCAGCAGCACGACGGGGGCGATGTGCGCCTTGGTGATGCGCTCGGCCGCGGAAATTCCGTCGAGGTGCGGCATCTTCACGTCCATGATGACCAGGTCGGGCCGCAGCTCGGTGGCCAGGGCGACAGCGGTTTCTCCGTCGCCGGCTTCACCGACCACCTCGAATCCGGCGTCGCGGAGGATTTCGACGATGTCGAGGCGGATGAGGGACTCATCCTCGGCAACGACAACGCGGCGAGGAGGTACTGGGGTGGAGTCTTGGTCGGTCACGGGAGAAAGCCTACGGTATTCTGGAGCAGGTGTTGTGAGCCGGTGTGGCGGAATGGCAGACGCGGAGCACTCAAAATGCTTTGTTCGCAAGGACGTGTGGGTTCGAGTCCCACCACCGGTACCAACACCCCCAGGCAGAAATTTCCGCCGAGTCGGGCCGTTTCGGCTCTGCCGGGGCCTCAGCGCCAGTCGGCGCATCGGCCAGCCCGTCAGCCCGTCAGCCCGTCAGCCCGTCAGCCCTCAGCGGGTCGCGCGGCATCGCCGCGCTGCATGTCCTCTTCCAGGAGCGCGGTGATCGACCGCAGCGTCTCCGGGGACACATCCCCGAGCGTGCGTGCCGCGAAGTTGACCACGCGCTGGGCACGCAGGCTTTTCACGAACGCGAGCTGGGAATCGACGCGGTCGGGGAGGTCGCAGTCAGAGCCCAGCAGGTACTCCGGCGGGATACGGAAGAACTCGCCGATGCCCGTGAGCAGGTCGACGTCTGTCACGAGAGGCCCGTCCCCGGTGATCATGTAGGCCCACCGGGCTCGGGAGAGCGACAGGCCCCGCGCCTGCAGTCCCGCGGCGATCTGCTTGTAGGTGTGCGGCGTGTTGCCCTCGGCGACGACCACGTCAAGCAGGAGGTTGAGCTTGCGTGCCAGTTCCCGCTGCGGACTGATCGGTTCGCCGGGGATGCTGGGCCCGTCGTCGGCTGCTCGCGGGTCAATCACGATGTGTGGTCCTGTCGGGGTGTCGCGGGGCGGGCAAGGGTGGTGACGATCGAAGCTGCGGCGGGGATGGCCCGCACGTGGTTCTCGGCGGCGTTGATCAGTGTCCGTTCGGATACCGTCAGGCTCTGGTCTGGGTTGAGGAGCAGGCTATCCCGCACCTCGACGTAACGCCGGTACAGGTGAGCGCCGGGAGCCCGCACGAGGAGCAGCCCGACGCGCGAGAGGTCGCGCTCGATGCTGAGCTCCGGAGATCCGGCCAGCAGGCGCTCCCACAACGGAGTGATCTGCCACAGCAGCACCCGGTTGCGGCTGGTCTTCGCCAGGGCCTGGATACCCACTTCCATGGCAGTCAGACCCAGACCCAGGCCGAGGCAGACGGGAGCGGTGGCGAGGGCGATGTGGTAAGCGGTGTAGGGCCACCCGTCAAAGGAGAAGTCCGGACTGAGAAGGGCTGCGGTCACGCTCGCGAAGCTGACGATCGTGTAGACCAGAACCCCGAGGCAACCGAGCACAACGAGAGCGAGAGACGCCCGAGTGATCAACCGATGCTGAAGGCGTAGATCGGACGCGCATGCCGCACCTACCGACACGGAGAAGAGTGCCATCGCAATCCACGTGGTGGACGAGTAGGCGGCGAAATCCCAACGATTCGGAAAAGCCTCGTGGATCTGGTCTCGAAAACGCCAGTCTCCGCCGAAGAATAGGACAGCTTGGGCGGTGACAATTGCGCCGGTGACGAGTGCGGTCACCTGATTCCTACGCCGCGTGAGACCGCCCACGGACACGGCCTCCTGCACGATGCCGTCCAGGAGACCAATGGTAACGATCGCCGTTGCATGAAAGCTGAAGTAGGCGACGTTGTCCCCACCCAGTAGTCCGTCGACGGCGTTGTACACGACGTAAGGCTGCAGGGTCATTGTCGTCCCGAAAGCAACGAGGACCCAGAAGAGACGGCGACGACGACCGCGAAGGAGTGACGGCACGCACAATATTGTGGCGATCCAGATCAACGCCGACACCGATAGCAGGATGATCTGCACTACAGCACCCGGCCGAAACCGGTTCGGGGGCCGTTGGCCGTTTCGGCGCTGTCTCCGAACATGATCAGGGCCAGCCGGTCGCCGATCGCCTCGGCCAGGGCTTCCTGCTCGTCGGTGAAGTTGCTGCGGGACAGCGCGTATGCGATCGAGTCGAGCGGGATGAGGGGTGCGAGCAGCGCGACCCGCTCGGCCGGCATCAGCTGCTTCTCATGCCGCAGGATCATGTGGCCGAACTCATGGTTGATGAACTGCTGGCGGTGCACGGCGGAGTCCGTCGGCGCATGGTGGATGCGCTCGAAATTCTCCCCGGCGACCTCGATCCACAGCCCGCAGACTCCGGATTCTACGAGCCGCGGACTCGCCGCACGAATCAGGATCGCCTTGCCGCGCAGACCTTCCATGTACCGGTGCAGCGTCGCGGCGGTCAGCGGACGCGGGAGGGTGAGGGTGGCCACCAGTTCGCGCGCCCGCTCGGTGCGTGCTTCGTAGTTCACGTCCTGCTCCCCCCTGTGCGCCGCTGTCCCGTGGCGCCGGACCGTGACATTAGACATGTCCAACAGGTGCTAGCCTGAAATGAGGTTGGACATGCCCACGCTACCGGGTCGGGGGACCCGCGCACGCCACGGACCGTCCAGTCACGCTCCGGTTCGGAGTGTTCACGCGCACAGCCTCATGGGCGACACTGAAGGGGAACAGGGTGTCGCCCGGGGGCGGTGGGTCACAGCATCACGGCGCTCGGCTGTGCCGCGCAGATTTGACAGCACGAGAAAGCCCCGCCACCCGAAGCCGGGCGGCGGGGCTTTCTCCGTCGCGGCGCTACTTCTTCGCGTACGCCGGGTGAACTTCATTGTGGGCATCGCCGACGCGGTGCACACGGATGTCGTTCGTGGAACCCGCGATGCCGGGAGGGGAACCGCTGATGACGACGACCTTGTCACCGAGCTGTGCCAGACCCTGGCCCAGCAGGATGTCATCCACCTGTCCGAACATGGCATCCGTGTGGGTGACCCGGTCGACCAGGTAGGTCTGGATGCCCCAGGTGAGGGCCAGTCGACGACGGATACCGGGCTCCGGGGTGAAAGCCAGCATGGGGATCTTCGACCGCAGCCGGGACATCCGTCGGGCCGAGTCACCGGACTCCGTGAAGATGCACAGGAACTTCGCTTCGACGAACTCGGCGACCTCGATGGCGGCGAGGGTAATCGCACCGCCCTGGGTACGCGGCTTGTTCGTCAGCGGAACGATACGCTCCAGGCCGTGGTCCTCGGTCGACGCGACAATCCGCGCCATCGTCTGGACCGTGACGACGGGGTACTCGCCGACGCTGGTCTCGCCACTGAGCATGACCGCATCCGCGCCGTCGAGCACGGCGTTGGCGACGTCAGACGTCTCCGCGCGGGTCGGCACCGGGCTGTGGATCATGGACTCGAGCATCTGCGTCGCCACGATGACCGGCTTGGCCATGCGACGAGCGAGCTCGACCGCCTGCTTCTGCACGATCGGAACGGCCTCGAGCGGCAGCTCCACGCCCAGGTCGCCACGGGCCACCATGATGGCGTCGAACGCGTCGACGATGCCCTCGAGGTTCTCCACGGCCTGCGGCTTCTCGATCTTCGCGATCACGGGAACGCGGCGTCCTTCTTCGGCCATGATCTCGTGCACGCGGGTGATGTCGGCGGCGTCCCGAACGAACGACAGCGCGATCAGGTCCGTGCCGAGGCGGAGACCCCAGCGCAGGTCGGCCTCGTCCTTTTCGGACAGGGCCGGCACGTTGACGGCGACACCGGGCAGGTTGATGCCCTTGTTGTTCGACACCGGGCCGGCAACGATCACCTTGGTCGTCACGACGGTGTCGTTCGTGGCCACCACCTCGACCTTGACCTTGCCGTCGTCGATCAGCAGGAAGTCGCCGGGCCTGACGTCCTGGGGCAGGCCCTTGTACGTGGTGCCGGAGAGTTCCTTGGTACCCAGGATTTCTTCTGTGGTGATCTTAAAAATGTCTCCGAGGGCAAGTTCGTAAGGGCCGCCTTCGAATTTTCCGAGACGGATCTTCGGTCCCTGCAGGTCGACCATGACGGCGACGGCACGACCGGAGTCGTTCGCTGCTTTGCGTACATTCGCATAAACACCCTCGTGGACCTGGTAGTCCCCGTGGCTCAGGTTCATCCGGCAGACGTCGACACCGGCATCGATAAGGGCACGAATTTGATCGTAGCTGGCTGCTGCCGGCCCGAGCGTGGCGACAATTTTGGCGCGTCTCATTCTGAAAGAACTCCGGTTTCCGCGCTGTTTCGGCGCATATTCTCTGTTGATGGTTGGGAGACCACGGGGTGGTGAATCTCTTGGAATCGAATCACTGGATCAGTGACCAATCAGATTGCGAAGGCATGATCGGACGGTTTGACCGGTGCAGGCAGTTGCGTCTCGCCTTCGAGGAATTTGTCGACGGCTGCCGCAGCAGCCCGACCTTCGGCGATCGCCCAGACGATGAGCGACTGGCCACGGCCGGCATCACCAGCAACGAACACGCCTTCATGGCTGGTCTGGTAATTAACGTCACGCTCGACATTACTCCGCCCATCGACCGGCACGTGCAGCTGGTCGGTCAGCTCGCGTGATTCAGGACCGGTGAAGCCCATGGCCAGGAGAACCAGATCCGCAGGGATCTCGCGCTCCGTTCCGGCCTTGGGCACCCGGCGTCCGCCCAGGAATTCGGTCTCGGCCACGCGGATGGCGCGCACCTCGCCCGCTTCGTTGGCCAGGAACTCCACCGTCGACACCAGGTACTCGCGGTTGCCGCCCTCTTCGTGGGCGCTCGACACCTCGAACAGCGTCGGTGACAGCGGCCACGGCTGGTGTTCCGCCCGTTCCATGCCCGGTTGGCGGCCGATGGCGAGATTCGTGACGGATGCCGCGGCCTGGCGGTGCGCGGTACCGATGCAGTCGGCGCCGGTGTCGCCGCCGCCGAGTACGACCACGTGCTTGCCCTCGGCGGTGATCTGCTGGTCAACAGTGTCGCCGGCGCCGACCTTGTTCTGCTGCACGAGGTATTCCATGGCGAAGTGCACTCCGGGCAGGTCGCGCCCGGGGATCGGCAGGTCGCGGGGTACCAGGGCCCCCGTGGCGACCACCACAGCGTCATAGCGGGCCCGGAGGTCATCCCAGGTGATGTCGACCCCGATGGTGACGCCTGCTCGGAAGCGGGTGCCCTCGGCCGTCATCTGGCCGAGTCGGGTCTCGAGGTGCTTCTTCTCCATCTTGAAGTCCGGGATGCCGTAACGTAAAAGCCCGCCGATCCGGTCGTCGCGCTCGAAGACCGCCACCGTGTGACCGGCCCGCGTGAGCTGCTGCGCGGCCGCGAGGCCGGCCGGGCCAGAGCCGACGACCGCGATCGTCTTGCCGGTGAGGCGTCCGGGCGGCTGGGGCTGCACCCATCCGTTGGCGAAGGCCTGGTCGATGATGGAGACCTCAACCTGCTTGATCGTGACCGGCGGCTGACTGATTCCGAGAACGCAGGCCGACTCACAGGGTGCCGGGCAGAGACGCCCGGTGAACTCCGGGAAGTTGTTGGTGACATGGAGACGTTCGATGGCCTGTCGACCCTCGTCCCGCCAGGTGAGGTCGTTCCATTCCGGAATGATATTGCCGAGCGGGCAGCCCTGCTGACAGAACGGCACACCGCAGTCCATACAGCGGCCGGCCTGGCGTTTCAGTTGCGTCGCGTCGCCCTGCTCGTAGACCTCTTTCCAGTCCATCAGACGAACGGATACGGGACGGCGGGCCGGAAGCTCCCGGTCCGTGGTCTTGAGGAATCCTTTCGGATCAGCCATTGGTTGCCTCCAGAATGCGGTTCCAAACGACGACGCCATCGGGGTCGAGGCCCTCGTCGACGGCGATCTGCCTGGTTGCCAGGACGGCCGCGTAGTCGCGCGGTAGCACCTTGACGAATGTGGACATGGTGGTCTCGAAATCGGCCAGCAGCCGGGCCGCCAGGGCGGACTCGGTCTGGTCATGATGCTGTCCGAGCAAGTCGCGCACGATCTCGCGGTCCGCGCCGCCGAGCGGCAGAAGTGTGAGTTCGCCGGAGTCGAGGGCCTGCCGGTTGACATCCTCGGTACGAAGACCGTAGACGTAGGCGGTTCCGCCAGACATACCGGCACCCAGGTTGCGCCCCGTTTCGCCCAGGATGACCGCCAGTCCCCCGGTCATGTATTCGAGGGCGTGATCTCCGACGCCCTCGACGACGGCGGTGGCCCCGGAGTTGCGCACCAGGAAGCGTTCGCCCACGATGCCGCGGATGAACATGCTGCCCTGGGTCGCGCCGTAGCCGATGACGTTACCGGCGATCACGTTCTGCTCGGCCGGGAACAGGCTGCCCCGGTCGGGTCGCACGGTGATCTGGCCACCGGAGAGACCCTTGCCGACGTAGTCGTTGGAGTCACCCTCGAGCCGCAGGATGATGCCGCTCGGCAGGAACGCGCCGAAGGACTGTCCGGCGCTGCCGGTGAGGGTGACGTCGATGGAACCGGACGGCAGCCCGTTCTCGCCGTGGCGCACGGTGACCTCGTGGCCGAGCATGGTGCCCACGGCCCGCTCGGTGTTTCGGATGGGCAGGGAGATCGAGACCTGCCCACCATGTTCAAGCACACTGGCGCTCTGCCGGATCAGTTCGTTGTCGAAGTGGAGCTCAAGTTCGTGCTCCTGAGGGCGACCGGACTGCCGGGGCTCCCCCGCGGAGAAGTCCGGACCGACGAGGATGGGCGACAGGTCGAGTCCGGAGGCCTTCCAGTGCGTAAGCGCCCCGTTGACGTCGAGCACCTCCCGGTGGCCGATGGCCTCGTCGAGGCTGCGGAATCCGAGCTCGGCGAGGTACTCGCGCACCTCCTGAGCGATGAACTCGAAGAAGTTGATCACGTGCTCGGCCTTGCCAGTGAAACGTTTGCGCAGCTCGGGATTCTGGGTGGCCACCCCGACGGGGCAGGTGTCCAGGTGGCAGACGCGCATCATGACGCAGCCCTCCACGATCAGCGGGGCGGTAGCGAAGCCGAACTCCTCGGCGCCGAGCAACGCTCCGATGATGACGTCACGGCCGGTCTTCAACTGGCCGTCGACCTGCAGCACGACCCGGTCGCGCATCCCGTTGAGCATCAGGGTCTGCTGCGTTTCGGCCAGGCCGAGTTCCCAGGGGGTCCCCGCGTGCTTGAGGGAGTTGAGCGGGCTCGCGCCGGTTCCGCCGTCGTGACCGGAGATGAGAATGACGTCGGACAGGGCCTTGGCCACTCCGGCGGCGACCGCGCCGATACCGGACTGGCTGACGAGCTTGGTGTGGATGCGTGCGGTCGGATTCGCCCGCTTCAGGTCGAAGATCAACTGTTTGAGGTCTTCGATCGAGTAGATATCGTGGTGCGGGGGCGGCGAGATCAGGCCGACGCCGGCGGTCGCGTGCCGGGTGCGGGCGATCCACGGGTAGACCTTCGTGGGCGGCAGCTGGCCGCCCTCGCCGGGCTTGGCTCCCTGCGCCAGCTTGATCTGGATGTCGTCGGCGTGGGACAAGTACATGCTGGTCACACCGAACCGGCCGGATGCCACCTGCTTGACGGCGCTGCGTCGCTCCGGGTCGAGCAGGCGGTCAAGGTCTTCTCCACCCTCACCGGTGTTGGACTTGCCCCCAAGGCGGTTCATTGCGATGGCGAGGGTCTCGTGCGCCTCGGCGGAGATCGATCCGTAGCTCATCGCCCCCGTCGCGAAGCGCTTCACGATCGAGGAGATCGGTTCCACCTCGTCCAGCGGCACGGGGTGGCGCTTGCCGGTGGTGAAGGTGAACATGCCGCGCAGCGTCATCAGGCTCGTCGCCTGGTCGTCGACGAGTTTCGTGTACTCGCGGAAGATGTCGTAGCTGCGCGTGCGGGTGGAATGCTGGAGCCGGAAAATGGTGTCCGGGTTGAACAGGTGCGGAGACCCGTCGCGGCGCCACTGGTACTCACCTCCGGTCGCGAGGCGTTCGTGCGCGGTGACCGCGGCATCCTCGGGGTAGGCGGCCCGGTGCCGGGCCTCATTCTCGGCCGCGACCACCTCGATGCCGATGCCGCCGAGCTTGCTGGTGGTGCCGGTGAAGTACTGGTCGATGAATTCCTGGCTCAGTCCCACGGCCTCGAAGGTCTGCGCGCCGGCGTAGGAGGAGACGGTCGAGATCCCCATCTTGGACATGATCTTGAGCACGCCCTTGCCGAGGGCCTTGATCACGTTGCGCACGGCCTGTTCGGGCGTGCCGGTCGTGATGTAGCCACTGCGCACCAAATCCTCGCACGTTTCCATCGCAAGGTACGGGTTCACGGCGGATGCGCCGTAGCCGATCAGGAGGGCGACGTGGTGCACCTCGCGCACATCGCCGGCCTCGACCACGATGCCGACCTTCATGCGGTTCTCGGTGCGGATCAGGTGGTGGTGAACCGCGGCAATCATCAGCAGCGACGGGATCGGGGCCAGATCCTTGTTGGAATCCCGGTCGGACAGGACGAGGAACATCGCGCCGTCGTCGATGGCGGCGTCGGCCTCGGCGCACATCTCCTTGATGCGGGCCTCCAAGGCGTCCGGCCCGTCTTCGAACCGGTAGAGCCCGCGAATGGTCCTGGTGGTGCGGCTGCCCGGCGCGGTGTCGATGTGCTGGATCTTCGCCAACTCGTCGTTGTCGATCACGGGGAAATCGAGCACGACCTGCCGGGCGTGCTCGGGGCCCACCGAGAGGAGGTTGCGTTCCGGACCGAGCCCGAGCTTGAGGGAAGTGACAACTTCCTCGCGGATCGAGTCGAGCGGCGGGTTGGTCACCTGAGCGAACTGCTGCGTGAAGTAATCGAAGAGCAGCCGGGGTCGGTCGCTGAGCACGGCGATGGGGGTGTCGGAGCCCATCGCGCCGAGCGGTTCCCCGCCGAGGCGAGCCATCGGCGCGAGCAGGATGCGCACCTCCTCCTCGGTGTAGCCGAAGGTGCGCTGGCGGCGCACGACGGATGCCGGCGGGTGCACGATGTGCTCCCGCTCGGGCAGATCCTTGAGGTTGATGCGCCCGGCGTCCAGCCAGGTTCCCCACGGCTCGCTGGCCGCGAGGTCGGCCTTGATCTCGTCGTCTTCGATCAGGCGTCCGGCGACCGTGTCGACCAGAAACATCTTGCCGGGACGCAGGCGGCCCTTGCGCACCACCCGGTTGGGGTCGATGTCGAGCACCCCGATCTCGCTGGCGAGCACGACGAGGCCGTCGTCGGTGATGAGGTAGCGGCCGGGGCGCAGCCCGTTGCGGTCGAGGGTGGCGCCGACGAGGGATCCGTCGGTGAACACGATCGCGGCCGGGCCGTCCCACGGCTCCATCAGCATGGAATGGTACTCGTAGAACGCACGGCGTTCGGCGTCGAGGTCGGTCTGGTTCTCCCAGGCCTCCGGCACCATCATCATGACGGCGTGCGGGAGCGAACGCCCCGACAGGCTGAGCAGCTCAACGACCTCATCGAACGAGGCCGAATCGCTGCCGCCGGGGGTGACGATCGGGAGCAGCGGCGCCAGGTCGCCGAGCAGGTCGGATTCGAGCTGCGACTGGCGCGCCTGCATCCAGTTGCGGTTGCCCTGAACCGTGTTGATCTCGCCGTTGTGCGCGATCATGCGGAACGGCTGCGCGAGCGGCCAGGACGGGAACGTGTTGGTGGAGTAGCGGGAGTGCACGAGGGCGAGCCTGGAGACGAAGCGCGGATCGGACAGGTCCGGGTAGAACGGCTCCAGCTGAAGCGTCGTGACCATACCCTTGTAGACCACGGTGCGACAGGACAGTGAGGCGAAGTAGATCTCCAGCTCGCGTTCGGCACGCTTCCGCAGCCTGACTGCCTGGCGGTCCAGCGCGATGTCGCCGAGCGTGTCGCCGGCCTCGGTCGTGCGGGCGCTCTGCACGAACAGTTGCTGGATGGCCGGCATGGCCGCGCGCGCCAGGGTGCCGACCTCGTCGGGGCGCACGGGAACTTCGCGCCAGCCGAGGATCACCAGTCCCTCTTCGAGGGCGATCCGGTTGATCTGACGCTTGATGCCGCTGCGCTTGGTGGGATCGATCGGCAGGAACACATTGCCGACGGCGTAGCGGCCCGCCGCGGGCAAGGCGAAATCGGTGACCGACCGCAGGAACTCGTCGGGAACCTGAGTGATGATGCCCGCGCCGTCTCCGGTGCCGGCATCCGATCCGACCGCACCGCGGTGCTCGAGGTTGCGCAGCGCGTCGAGGGCGAGGGTGATGATGTCGTGCCCGGCGGTGCCCCGAAGCGTGGCAACCATGGCGAGGCCGCAGGCATCGCGCTCATCGGCCGGGTTGTACAAGCCCTGCGGCTTCGGCACTGCGCTGAAGCGCGAGAAGAGGGGTGTTTGCGGCATTGGACCGTCCTCACAAAAGTAACTGGCGAGTGGGGACGACGCTGGCCCGCTCAGGTAGACATGTGCGCGGCGGCCCGTCATACCGGGTCACAAGCCGTGGAACAGGTTGGAGTCAACCTTGAGCCTAGAGGCGCGAGTTGCTGGTGCTTGTGGCTGCAACGTCGCCTGATCCGGCGGGACCGACGGCCTCATCACCGTGATCCTTGGGGTCCGAATCAAACTCATCAGATTCTACCTCAGCGTCGGGCCCCTTCCACTCGCGGCCGGGAATGTACACGCTCGCGGGCAGGCCCGTGTGGCGCTTGCTCTGCACGACGATCAGGATGATTCCCAGCAGGATGGCGGCGAAAGCGGCCCACACATTGGTGCGGAGGCCGAAGAACATCTCGCTCGGGTCGACCCGGATCGATTCGAAGAAGCTGCGGCCGAGGCCATACCAAATCAGGTAGACGCCGAAGGCCTTGCCCCAGCGGAGCGCGACCTTGCGTTCGATCGCGAGGATCAGGACGACGCCGACCACGTTCCAGACCATCTCGTAGAGGAAGGTTGGGTGAAACAACGTTTCGGGGGGAAGCCCGATCGGGAGGGCCGGGTTCGCCGCGGACACCTCGAGGCCCCAGGGCAGGTCGGTCGGCAGACCGAAGAGCTCCTCGTTGAACCAGTTGCCGAGACGGCCCATGGCCTGCGCCACGAGCATCCCCGGTGCCAGGGCGTCCGCGAAGGCCCAGAACCGGATGCCCGAGATGCGGCAGCCGATGTAAGCGCCGACGGCCCCGCCCAGGAGCGCTCCGAAGATGGCGTTGCCGCCGTTCCAAATGGCGAACACCTCGAGAGGGTTGGCACCCTCGAAGAAGTAGTCGGAGGGGTGCGTGAACACATGGTATAAGCGCGCGCCGACGATGCCGAGCGGAACGGCCCACAGGATGATGTCCAGCACCACGCCCGGCTCTCCGCCGCGCGCAGACAGTCGGCGGCTCGTCATGACGGTGGCGGCGATGATCCCTGCCAGAATGCAGAGGGCGTAGGCGTGGATGGTGAACGGGCCGAGGGTGAACGAGCTCCATTCGGGGCTCGGGCTCGGGATGCTCAGAAGAAAAGACACCTGGGGACTACCTTTCATCGTGGCGCCGGGGAGGCCCCGTGACCGCCTCGGTCAACTTACCTTAGCTTTTGGGTGCTTCGATGGCGGGGATCAGACGGCGGGGCGCAGATCCCGGGCACTGGCCGCGAGGTCACGGGTGAGGACGGCCAGGGCCGGCACTCCCCCGTCGGACAGTGCCTTGACCAGGGCGGAACCGACGATGGCGCCATCGGCGTAGGCGAGGATCTCCCGCACCTGCTCCGGGGTGGAGATGCCGAGTCCGACGCACGCGCTGGTGGACCCGACGGCGCGGAGGCGGTCGACGAGCACCCGCGCGGCGGAGTCCACGTCGCCACGGGCGCCGGTGATTCCCATGGTGGAGGCCGCGTAGACGAAGCCGCGGCTGGCGTCCACTGCCTGACGCAGCCGGGCGTCGGACGACGACGGGGCGGCGAGGAAGACACGGTCGAGTCCGGTTCGCGTGCTGGCTCCCACCCAGGCGGCCGCGTCGTCGGGGATGAGGTCGGGCGTGATCAGCCCGGCGCCTCCCGCCGCGAGCAGGTCGTCGGCGAACCGGTCCACGCCGTACTGCATGATCGGGTTCCAGTAGGTCATGACCAGAACGGGCACGTTCACTTGGGCGGTGATCGCCGCGACGGCCTCGATCCCGTGCCGCAGCCGAAAGCCGTTGGCCAGAGCCTGCTGGGTGGCCGCCTGGATCACTGGCCCGTCCATGACGGGATCGGTGTACGGCAGGCCCAGCTCGATGACGTCGACACCGTTCTGCGCGAGTGCCACGGCCGCGTCGATGCTCTCGGTCAGGGTGGGAAACCCGACGGGCAGGTAGCCGATCAGAGCACCGCCGCCCTCGGAGCGGCGACGGGCGATTGTCGCCTCGACCGTGCTCGTCGTTCCGGTCGTGGAACCCGTACCTGTTTCCGTGCTCATGACTGTTCCGCGCCCTTGTCGAGCAGGTCGAAGTACCGACCCGCGGTTTCCATGTCCTTGTCGCCGCGTCCGCTGAGGTTTACCAGGATGGTGGCGTCAGGTCCGAGCTGCTTGCCGAGGTCCAAGGTGCCGGCGAGGGCGTGCGCCGACTCGATGGCGGGGATGATGCCCTCCGTGCGGCTGAGCAGCCGGAGGGCGCTCATCGCCTCGTCATCGGTGACCGGCAGGTAGGTGGCCCGGCCGATACTGGCGAGCCACGCATGTTCCGGGCCCACCCCCGGGTAGTCCAGACCCGCAGAGATGGAGTGCGACTCCACGGTCTGACCGTCTTCGTCCTGCAGCAGGAAGCTGCGGGCGCCGTGCAGGATGCCGGGGCGCCCCTTGGTGATCGTCGCCGCATGGCGCAGGGTCTCCGCGCCGTCACCGCCGGCCTCGTAGCCGACCAGCGCCACCTCCGGGTCGTCGAGGAACGCGTGGAAGATACCCATGGCGTTCGAACCACCGCCGACGCAGGCGGTGACCGCGTCGGGGAGGCGGCCGGTGAGGTCCAGCACCTGCTGGCGGGCCTCCTCGCCGATGATCTTCTGGAAGTCGCGCACCATGGCCGGAAACGGATGCGGCCCGGCGACGGTACCGAAGATGTAGTTGGTGGTCTCAACGTTGGTGACCCAGTCACGCATGGCGTCGTTGATGGCGTCTTTCAGGGTGCGGGACCCGGTCTTGACCGGCACGACCTCGGCGCCGAGCAGTCGCATCCGGGCCACATTCAGGGCCTGGCGCTCCGTGTCGACCTCGCCCATGTAGACGACGCAGTCGAGCCCGAACAGGGCGGCGGCCGTCGCGGCCGCCACGCCATGCTGCCCGGCGCCCGTCTCGGCGATGACGCGGGACTTGCCGATGCGCTTGGTGAGAAGAGCCTGGCCGAGCACATTGTTGATTTTGTGCGAGCCGGTGTGGTTGAGGTCTTCCCGCTTGAGGATGATGCGGGCACCGCCGGCGTGCGCGGCGAACCGGGGCACCTCGGTGATGATGGACGGGCGCCCGGTGTAGCTCCGGTGCAATTCCATCAATTCGGCCGCGAAGGCCGGGTCCTGCCGTGCCAGAGCGTACTCGTCGGTCAGCTCGTCGAGGGCAGCCACGAGGGACTCCGGCACGAACCTCCCGCCGAAGTCGCCGAAGTACGGGCCTGCTTCTGTTCTGAGGGACGTTGACATTTAAACCGCCAGGAATTCGGAGAGGGTTCGGATGGGATCGTTTGTGACGAGGGCCTCGCCGACGAGCACGATGTCGGCGCCGGCGGCGCGGTAGTGCGCCACGTCGGCGGCGGTCTTGACGGCCGATTCGGCGACGCGGACGACGCCCGAGGGGATCCGGTCCGCGAGCCTGCCGAACAGGTCCTGATCGAGTTGGAACGTGGACAGGTCGCGGGCGTTTACCCCGACGAGGCTTGCGCCAATGGCCAGGGCACGGTCGACCTCCTCGGCGCTATGGGTCTCGACCAGCGCGGTCATGCCGAGCTGGCGCACGAGGTCGTGCAGGGAGACCAGGGTGGTCTGGTCGAGTGCGGCGACGATGAGCAGAACCATGTCGGCACCTGCCGCCCTGGCCTCGAAGACCTGGTACGGCAAGCCGATGAAGTCTTTACGCAGCACCGGGATGCGCACGGCGGATCGCACTTGCTCGAGGTCTGACAGGGAGCCGAGGAACTTGCGACCTTCGGTGAGCACGCTGATCGCGCTGGCGCCGCCGAACTCGTAGGAGACGGCGAGGGCGGCAGGGTCCGAAATCTCGGCCAGGGTGCCCCGGGACGGGCTGGCGCGCTTGACCTCCGCGATGATCTTGACCTGATCGGCGGGTGCGAGCACCGCCAGGGCATCGATCGCGGGAGTTTGGTCGAGAGCGGTTGCCTCGACGATGGCGAACGGACGGGCGGCCCGACGAAGTTCAGCGTCGGCGACGGCCCCGGCTAGAAGATCAGACAGCACTCGACTAGTGGCCCAGGTGAGCCGTATCGGCTACGCCGTAACCGATTTTGGCGAGGATCCGGCCGACCAGCAGGCCAACCACCAGCAGGCCGACGGATGCCCAGACGAGCCAAGGGATCACCAGAAAGAAGGCAACGGTGCCGATCGCGACGGCGAGAAGCATGATGGTGACGGCGGTCCAGGCCGCGATCGAATGGCCTTCACCTGGGTCTACCGATTCAAAGCTCATGATTCTCCTCTTGTGCGCTGACGGACAAGTCAAGTCTAGCGGCCCCACGGTTCCCCGGCCTCCCCAGCGCACCAGGTGAAACCGGGAATCAGGTCTCGATTCACTGCGGGGTGGTGGGGTCTTCGCCGCGGCTCAGCCCGTCCCAGTCGTCGATGGCGTCACGTTCGGGTGCGGAAACGTCCGCGGCGTCGGAATCGCCGGCATCCGTCGCCTCGGCCGACTCGGCCGACTCGGCCGCTTCGAATCGCACGGCCTGGTAGCGGGACGTCGGTCCGGGCCAACGCCGGGACGTGACGAGCACCCCGACCCCGGCGCCGCCCATGACCACGCCGGCGAGCAGCGCGATGAACGGCCACGGGGTCACGGCCGCTGAGGCGACGGCGTCGACGACCGAGTCTGCGCCGGAGATTCCGGTGGCATCGGTGACCGCGCCGGCACTGGCCGCCGCCGGATCGGTGACGGCCAAAATAGCCGAAAGGCACACGGAGAAGCCGAGCAGAACCTGAAGCAGGCCGAGGACCACCCGGATGCCGGGACCGGCGATGCTCAGGGCACCGGCGAGGGCCAGTCCGGCGAGGGCAAGGGCTGTCACCCCGGGGGCGGCCGTGGAGCCGGACACCTCGAGGCTGTGCACAGCCGAGCCGGACTGCTCCACGATGACGTTCACCCAGACCTGGGTCCAGGCCAGCAGGGCCAGACCGCTGGCCGCCAGCATCACGAGGATGTGCCCGAGCTTGAGGCGCCGTGCGGATGCCACCTAGCGCACCCGCTTCATGGCGTTCGCGACCGCGACTGCGCGAAGGGGCGCCGCGGCCTTGTTCTGCGACTCCTGGTATTCCGACGCCGGGTCGGAGTCCGCGACGAGGCCGCCGCCGGCCTGCACGCGGGCGACGCCATTCATGATCGTTGCGGTCCGAATGGCGATGGCCAGGTCCGCGTCCCCGGCGAACCCGAAGTAGCCGACCACCCCCCCGTACACGCCGCGCTGCGCGGGCTCGAGCGCGTCGATGATCTCGAGGGCGCGCGGTTTCGGGGCCCCGGAGAGAGTGCCGGCCGGGAACGTGGCGCGGAAGACGTCGATCGCGGACCGGCCCGGCAGCAGGTTCCCCTCCACCGAGGAGACGAGGTGCATGATGTGGCTGAACCGCTCGATGCGCATGAACTCGGTCACCTCGACCGAGCCGGGTGCACACACCTTGAGCAGGTCGTTGCGGGCCAGGTCCACGAGCATCAGATGCTCGGCGCGTTCCTTGGCGTCGCCCGCGAGCTCGGCTTCGAAGTCGGCGTCGGCCTCCGGGGTCGTGCCGCGCGGCTTCGAGCCCGCGATCGGATGCGTGAACACGCGTTCGTTCTGCACCTTCACCAAGGCCTCCGGGGAGGAGCCCACGATCCAGTAAGTCTCCTTCTCCGGCGATTCCAGGCTCAGCAGGTACATGTAGGGCGACGGGTTGAGGCTGCGCAGCACCCGGTAGACGTCGATGGGGTCCGCCGTGCACTCCTGGTCGAACCGCTGGGAGACGACCACCTGGAACACGTCACCGTCGACGATGTGCTCCTTGGCGACGTCGACAGCGGCGAGGAAGTCCTCACGTCGGGTGCGGTTCGTCGGGGAGGCGGGCGTGGCGAGGTCGACCTCCGCGAGCCAGGTCTCGGAGGGCTCGGCCAGGCGAGACTGCAGGGCGTCGAGCCGGTCCTGGGCGGCGGCCCAGAGGGCATCCGGTTCGTCGTGGCCGTCGTTCAGAACGTTGGCAATGAGCTGCACGGTGCCGAATTTGTGGTCGATCACGACGAGGTCGGCCACGAAGCTGAAGGCCTGGCCCGGCACGTCGTAGTCCGCCGGCGGGCGATTCGGCAGGCGCTCGATCTGGCGGATCGCCTCCCAGCCGATGAATCCGACGAGGCCGCCGGTCAGGGGTGGGTGGCCGGGCATCCGCGGGGTTTCCCAGCGTTCGTGGAGGGCCGCGAGAGCCGCCAGCGGGCCGAGGCCGGTGGCGTCGCCGAGGGCGCGCTCAGCCGAGAGGCCATAGTCGAGCCAGCGGGTCTCGTCGCCCTGCTGGGTGAGCACGCCGAACGAGGACACGCCCACGAACGAGAACCGCGACCAAATGCCGCCCTGCTCGGCGGACTCGAGGAGAAAGCTACCGGGCTGGCCGGCAGCGAGCTTGCGGTAGATGCCCACCGGGGTTTCGCCGTCGGCGAAGAGTTCGCGCACCACGGGGAACACCCGGTGGTCGTCGATCTGGAGCGCGAACTGCCCGGCGGTGGTCGTCGGGGCTGGGCCGGAGCTGTTCGGTGCCATGGTCAGTCCTTCGGTTTTTGGGTGGTTGCCCGGTCTGCTGCCACGTCGGGTGCCGCGGGGCGGGCGCCGGTCACGACCTCGATGCCGCGCCCGTCGAAACAGGTGCGGGAGCCGGTGTGGCAGGCTGCTCCGACCTGGTCCGCCTGCACCAGGAGGGTGTCCGCGTCACAGTCGAGCGCGGCGGACTTCACATACTGGCCGTGGCCGGAGATGTCGCCCTTGCGCCAGAATTCCTGGCGACTGCGCGACCAAAACGTCACGCGCCCCTCGGTGAGCGTGCGGCGCAGCGCTTCCCGGTTCATCCAACCGAGCATGAGCACCTCACCGGTGTCCCACTGCTGGATCACCGCCGGCAGCAGGCCGTCGGAGTTGAAGACGGCCCTGGCCAGGGCGTCGTCGAGGGTGGAGAGTACATCGGTCATTTACGGAGCCGTTTCGGGTCGGGTAAGGCACAGCATCATCAGCGCACGGGCATTCCGGCGTGCCGGAGCTCCGCCTTGATGTCGCCGACGGTCAGCTGGCCGCTGTGGAACACGGATGCCGCGAGCACGGCATCCGCCCCCGCCGCGATGGCCGGGGGAAAATCCTCGACCCGGCCGGCGCCGCCGGAGGCGATCACCGGAACGGTGCTCAGGGCGCGCATCAGCGTGATGAGTTCGACGTCGAAGCCCGCCTTCGTGCCGTCGGCGTCGATGGAGTTGACGAGCAGCTCGCCGACCCCCAGCCCGATGGCCGTCTGCGCCCAGGCGAGAGCGTCCAGGTCGGTTTCGGTGCGGCCACCGTGGGTGGTGACGACGAAGCCGGACTCGGTGCGCCCGCTGCGCTTCACATCAAGCGAGAGCACGAGCACCTGGGAGCCGAACCGGTCGGCGATCTCGCCGATCAGGGCGGGCCGCTTGATGGCGGCGCTGTTGACTCCGACCTTGTCGGCACCACTGGCCTGCAGCCGGGACACGTCCTCGACCGTGCGGATGCCGCCGCCCACCGTAAGCGGGATGAAGACCTGCTCTGCGGTGGCGCGCACGACGTCATAGGTGGTGGCACGGTTGTCCACCGTGGCGGTCACATCGAGGAAGGTGAGTTCGTCGGCTCCCTGCTCGTAATACCGGCGGGCGAGTTCGACCGGATCGCCCGCGTCTCGCAGATTCTGGAAGTTCACGCCCTTGACCACGCGGCCGTCGGCCACGTCGAGGCAGGGTATGACCCGCACCGAAAGACTCACGATTGTGCCTCCATTGTGTGTCGCCGCATCTGGGTACCGCCGGTCAGCCCGTTACAAGCGGGCGTTGTGAATGGAGCTGATCAGGATGGCGCGCGCCCCGAGCTCGTAGAGGGCGTCCATGACATGGTTCGTGTTCAGGCGCGGGATCATCACACGCACGGCAACCCATTCCGGGTCGTGCAGGGACGATACGGTGGGCGACTCGATGCCGGGCGCCAGCAGGCAGGCGTCGTCGAGGAGCGTCTGCGGGATGTCGTAGTCCATCAGCACGTACTGGCGGGCCACGAGCACGCCCTGCAAGCGGCGCAGGAGGGTCGCGATGCCGGGCTTGTCGTTCTCGGAGCTGATCAGCACGGCCGTGGACTGCAGGATGACCGGGCCGAAGATCTCGAGGCCGGCCTTGCGCAGAGTGGAGCCGGTGGAGACGACGTCGGCGACGGCATCCGCCACGCCGAGCTGAACGGCTGACTCGACCGCGCCGTCGAGGGTGACCAGTGTCACGCTGACGTCGTGCTCGGCGAGGAAGGCCTCGACCAGTCCGGGGTAGCTGGTGGCGACGCGATGGCCGGACAGGTCGGCCAGGTCGGTGAAGCGGCCTGCGGGGCCGGCGAAACGGAAGGTGGAGTCGCCGAAGTCGAGGCTGGCGATCTCCTGGGCGGTGGAGCCCGAGTCGAGCAGCAGGTCGCGCCCGGTGATTCCCACGTCGAGGGCTCCGGAGCCCACATAGGTGGCGATGTCGCGGGGACGCAAGTAGAAGAACTCCACGTCGTTGCGGGGGTCGGCGACGACGAGGTCGCGCGGGTCGCGGCGGCCGGTGTAGCCGGCCTCGAACAGCATCTGCGCGGCGGTTTCGGACAACGAGCCCTTATTGGGCACGGCAATTCTCAGCATTTGGGCACTCTCTGCGTCTTCAGGTTCTGGCGAACAGGTCTCACGGGGTCAACCGGGTGGAGTCTCTCTGATGACGCGTCACAGATGGCGGTACAGGTCGGCGGGGGTCAGCCCCTTCGCCAGCATCATCACCTGTACGTGGTACAGCAGCTGGCTCATCTCGGCGGCGGTTTCGTCGTCGCTCTGGAACTCGGCGGCCATCCAGACCTCGGCGGCTTCTTCGACGATCTTCTTGCCGATGGCATGTACGCCGGCGTCGAGTTCGCGCACGGTCCCCGAACCGTCGGGGCGGGTCCGTGCCTTGTCGCTCAGTTCAGCGAACAGGTCGTCAAAAGTCTTCACCTGACTAGGGTACTAGTGCGCGTGCTGGTGTTCGGTCGCGGCGGCGCGCAACAGGGCGATCTGCTTCGCCGGGTCCGCGGCGTTGAACACGCTGGAGCCGGCGACGAACGTGTTCGCCCCGGCCTCGGCGGCGATGACGATGGTGTCCTCGGTGATGCCGCCGTCGACCTGCAGCCAGACGTCCAGGCCGGACTTCTTCACGGCCTCCGACAGGGTGCGGAGCTTGCGCATGGTGGAGGGCATGAAGCTCTGCCCCCCGAAGCCGGGTTCGACGGTCATCACGAGCACCTGGTCGAATTCGGGCAGAAGCTCGAGGTAGGGCTCGATGGCCGTGCCGGGCTTGAGGGCGATGCCGGCCCGGGCGCCGATCGAGCGCAGCTTGCGGGCCAGGCCGACCGGGTTGGTCGTGGCCTCCGCGTGGAAGGTGACCGAGAACGCGCCGGCTTCGGCGTAGCCGAGCGCCCAACGCTCCGGGTTCTCGATCATCAGGTGCAGGTCGAAGGGCAGCGGGGAGACCTGGGCGAGGCGGTCGACGACGGGCGGTCCGAACGTCAGATTCGGTACAAAATGGTTGTCCATGATGTCGACGTGCACCAGGTCGGCGGTGCGGATGCGCCCCAGGTCCCGTTCGAGATTGGCGAAGTCGGCGGCGAGGATGCTGGGGTTAATCCGGGTGACCATGCTTTCACCCTACTGCGGCGAGCCCCGGCGGCTCGAAAGTCCCCTGCCGGTCGAGCCCAAGGCCCTGGAGCGATCCCGTCCCGAACGAATTCGACGGAGATTTTGCCGAAATGGGCCTAGAACCTTTCAAAAAAGTAGTTTTCAACCAGAATCTCCGTCGAATTCGTTCGGGCTGCGACGGAGAAGGATGCGAGTGCCTGGACCTCACAAGCCCTGCCGCAGATCCGGCGCGCGTTGTGGCTTACGCAGGAGATCCGTCCGGCTACACCGGCATCCGAACTGGTCCCGTACTCGTTCGCGGCGGCTGGGCAGCCCGGACGACGGATGTCCTGAGTTGGCCACGCGACGCGCGGGCGCGGCCGGGGCGACGCCGGCCCGCCCGCATGCCGGCTGGCCGAGGCAGAGCCGCAGCCGCAGGAACGACGCATCCACCGGTTGCCGTCGGGCGGGACGGGCACTCGCCCCGCCCGCGCAAGAACCGCTGCGCATTCGCGAGTGTCGTGGTCAACTCAGGAGATCCAGCCGGCCGGGTTGGATATCTACCCCGGTGCCGCACTGATTCGCGGCACCGGTGAACGCGCGGGACGGATGTCCTGCCTTAGCCACACGCGCGGGCTCGGCCGGGTCATGCTCACGGAAGAACCAGGGGAGCCAGAATCTCCGTCAGATTGGGTCGAGGCCGGGGCCCGAATGCGCAGGGCCCGAATGCGCCGGGTCCGGGTGCGCGGGGTCCGGGTGCGCGGGGTCCGGGTGCGCGGGGTCCGGGTGCGCGGGGTCCGGGTGCGCGGGCTACTCCATGCGCTCGAGCAGGGTGATGAACATAGCGTCAGTGCCGTGCCTATGCGGCCACAGTTGCACGCTGCCCCCGTCGCCGGGCAGGTCGAGCTCGGAGCTGCTCAGCCCCTGCAGCACGGATGCCGTGTCGAGAGTGCGCACACGGCCCTCCCATCTCTTGAGCGCGGTAGCCACGATCCCGCGGGTCTCCGCGATGTGCGGTGAGCAGGTGACGTAGGCCAGCACCCCGCCCGGCTTGAGCGCGCCAAGGGCCGCGTGGATCAGCCCGGACTGCAGATCGGAGAGCTCGGCGACGTCCTTGGGCTGCTTGCGCCAGCGGGCCTCCGGGCGCCGACGTAGCGCGCCGAGCCCGGTGCAGGGAGCATCCAGCAGGATCCGGTCGAACTCCTTCGGATGATCGTCTCCGAACCGGGTGCCGTCCTCCTCCCAGACAGGCACCTCTCCGGGCACGGCGGCCAGCGCCTTACGCACGAGGGCGGCCCGGGCCGGGACGAGCTCGTTGGCGACGAGGCTGGCCCCGCCGGCCAGCGCCTCGGAGGCAAGCAGGGAGGCCTTGCCGCCGGGGCCCGCGCACAGGTCGAGCCAACGCTCCCCCGGCGCCACCGGGCGGGCCCGACTGAGCGTGAGGGCCGCCAACTGGGATCCCTCGTCCTGCACTCGAAGGCGTCCGCCGCTGTCCTGCATCAGGTGCACGGGGTCGCCGCCGGCCAGCACAAAACCGATGGGCGAGAAGTCGTTGGCAACGCCGAGACCGTCGGTGTCTTCGGTGTTGCTGAGGCCGGGCAGAATGACCATGTTCACCTTGGGCGCGGCATTGTCGGCCGACAGCAGCTCCTCGAGCTCGGTCTCTCGGCCCTCGAGGCGCAGCGACTGCCGGAACGCCCGCACCACCCAGATCGGGTGTGAGTGCTCCGCGGCAAGGCGGTCATCATCACTGGTGGCTTCGGTGAGCACGCGTTCGCGCCACTCGTCGGCGCTGGAGCGGGAGATGGTGCGCAGCACCCCGTTGGTGAAACCGGTGGTGGCGCGGGAGCCCACCTGACGGGCGAGTTCGACGGACTCGTTCACGGCGGCGTGGGTGGCCACCCGGGTGGCGAGCAACTGGTGCGCACCGAGACGTAGCACGTCCAGGATGGCCGGGTCGATCACGGTGACGGGCCGACCGGCCGCGTCGGCGATCACCCGGTCGTAGAAGCCCTGCATACGCAGGGTGCCGTAGGTCAGCTCGGTGGCCAATGCGGCATCCGCGGTGCTGAGCGCCGCCCGCTTGATGCGGCTGGGCAGCAGCAGGTTCGCGTAGGCGTCTGATTCCCGCACGGCGGCGATGACCTCGTAGGCCACCCGCCGGGCCGGCTGCACGAAGTCGGTCTGCGGGCGCTCCAGGCCGCGGCCGCCCTGAGCACGGACGTCGTTCTTTCGCCCCTGGCGACGGTCGTCGCTCATGAGGCGACAACCTCCGTCCAATTCACTCCGCGCCACCAGTCGATTGCCTTCATCTGTGTCTTTCCGGCCGGTTGCACGGTGACCAGCTCGAGCGGCTCGGTCCCCGTTCCAATCAGCACTTTCTTGTCGATCTCACGGATCAGGCCGGCCGGTTGCGGCTCGGATCCCTGGGTCAGGGCAACGCCCTGGAGTTTGAGGCGGGCGTCGCCGAGCACCGTGAACGCGCCCGGCTCCGGGGTGACCCCGCGCACCCGGTTGCGCACCGAGACGGCCGGTTCGGACCAGTCGATACGGGCATCCGCAAGAGTCAGCTTGGGGGCCAGGGTGACCGGACCGGACTGCGGGGTCGCCTGGACGCCGCCGGCTTCGAGGGCGTCGATCACCTGCAGCAGCAGACGCGCGCCGCTGTCGCTGAGCGCCCGCAACAGGCTGCCCGCGGTGTCGTCCTCGACGATCGCCCGCGTCAGTTGCGCGAACACGGCGCCCGCGTCGAGTTCCGGAACCAGCTGGAATACGGCGGCACCAGTCTGCTCGTCGCCGGCCATGAGTGCGCGCTGCACGGGAGCGGCACCGCGCCAGCGCGGGAGCAGGGAGAAGTGCAGGTTGATCCAGCCGAGCCGGGGCACCGACAGGAGCGGTTCACGCACGAGCCCGCCGTAGGCGACGATGACGCCGAGGTCGGGTCGCAGTGCGGCGATCTCCACGGTCGCGGCCTCGTCGAGGCGATTGGCCTTGATCACGTGCAGCCCGTTCTCGACGGCGGCTCGCGCGAGCGGCGAGGGGGTGAGCACGCGTTTGCGGCCGAACGGGGCATCCGCCCGGGTGATCACGGCCGCGAGGTCGTGGTGGGACTGAGCCAGGGCGCCCAGGCTGGGCACGGCCGCCTGCGGCGTGCCGGCGAAGACGAGTTTCATTTAGAGCAGCTCCGGGTCGTCGAATCGTACTTTGAGTGTAGGCGCGGGGCGGAAGGCCGCCCCCTTCGGGCGCCGGCGGCGGGCGGCATTGCGCACGACCGCGGCCTTGAGCGCACGGGCCACGGCGTCACCGCTGGCGTAGGGCAGCCGCACGATCGCACGCACCAGGGGGTCCTCCGTGGTGACCGGGCCGAGTACATCGACGCCGTCCATCCCGGCCAGCTCTGCCAGGGCCAGGGCGACGTCGGCGTCGGTGCCGGTGACGGATGCAGCACGCACCGCGGGCGGGAATCGCAGTTGGCGGCGATCGGCCAGTTCCGACGCGGCGAGCATCTCGGGCTGCCAGGAGTTCAGCGCCCGGGCGACGAGCCCGCCCACGCCGACCAGGACCACAGCGGCACCCGGGGCCGCCAGGGATGCGGCGTTGGACCACCAGCGCAGGCAGTCCTCCCCGACCCGCAGGGATTCCCGGGCGAGCATCCGTTCGCCGTCGAGCAGCAGGATGGCTCGGTATCCACCCGTCGGGATGGGCTCCGCGCCGCGGGTGGCGATCACCAGGGCCGGGGCGTCGCCGAGGTGCTGCAGCGGATGGTCGCCGTCGGCGACGATAATGCGCGCGCCGGGGAACGCCCGGCCGAGTTCTTCGGCGGTTCGCCCGGTGCCGAGGGTGACGACCCGCAGGGCGCGCCCCTCGCAGTGCGTGCAGCTCCAGTTGGCGGCCAGCGCCCCGCACCAGCGACACGACGGGGTGGAGTCCTTGGAGGCCAAAGCGAGCGGCCCCTGACAGGTGGTGCAGCGGGCGGCCTTCTTGCAACTCTGGCAGGCGAGCATCGGGGCGTAGCCGGGGCTGGCCACCTGCACCAGCACGGGGCCCTGGGCCAGCGCCTCCTTGGCGGCCCGCCACGCGGCCGTCGGGATGCGCGCGGCGCGGGCCTGCTGGTCGGGCTCGGACTGGAAGTCGGTAGGGATGATCCGCGGATGCCGGTTCTGCGCGGGGTGCACCGCAGTGAGCCAGCCCAGCTCGACCAGGCGCTGCACCTCGACGGTGCGGGTATGGCCGAGGAAGACGAGGGCGCAGCCGGACTGGCCCTGGCGCACGAGCGCGGCGTCGCGGGAGTGCGCGTAGGGGCTGAGCGGTTCGCCGTGCAGCGGGTCGCCGTCGTCGAAGAGCGCGATCAGACCGAGGTCGTGGGCCGGCGCGTAGACGGCCGACCGATTGCCGAGCACGATCCGGGGTTCCGGGGCAAGGGCGGCCAGGAAGGCCCGATAGCGTTCCGGGTTGGGCTGGCGTGCATCGACGCGGCTGACCGAGTCGGCCGGGGCCAGCAGGTCGAGGGCGGCCTGAAGCTGGTCCTGGTCGCGGTAGTCCGGCACGATGAGGATGGCGCTCCGCCCGGCGGCCAGGCCGGCCACCGCGAGCTCGGCCAGGGTGATCGCCCACTTCCCGATGGTCTGCCCGTCCGGCAGCCGTTGCAGCTCGGGCACCGCGGCCACGCAGAGGCGCGCCCCCGTGGCGACGGCCGTGTCGAGGGTGCCGGCCGGGTAATCGGCACAGGCCGGTCCGGCGGGGGTGGCGGGGTCGGCCACATCGCCAGGCTCGGCCACGGTGGCAACACCGGCCGTCCCGTCGGCCGGGGCGGAAGCATCCGCTGTTCGCGCCGCCAGCCAGGCCTTCTCCACCCGGACCTGGCGCGGGGGCACGGCGAGACGGATGATGTCGCTCGCGTTCCCCGAGGCCCGGTCGGCGACCCGACGGGCGAGCTCCCAGACCTCGGGGGTGAGCACCTGGGCGGCGGAGACCACGCTCTCGAGCGGGCTGAGCGCGCCCCGGAATTCGGTGCCAGCCTCGAGACCCGGCAGCGCCTCCGGGCCTGCGGCCGGTCCGACCGCACCGCGCCCCTCGGCCGCACCCAGCACCTCGATCAGGTATCCGTCGGCGACGCGACCGGCCGAGCGCAGCGGCACCCGCACGCGCACGCCGGGCCGGGCGATGCCGGCGAGCTCATCGGGAATGCTGTAATCGAACAGGTGGTCGAGCTGCGGCAGCGGCGAGTCGATGAGCACCCGGGCCACGAGGCCGGAGCGGGTCATCGGCGCCGCGCCTGCCCGGTCACAGTCCGGCAGCGCTTCTCAGCTCGTCGACCCGGTCGAGGCGCTCCCAGGTGAAGTCGGGAAGCTCGCGGCCGAAGTGGCCGTAGACGGCGGTCTGCGCGTAGATCGGGCGCAGCAGGTCAAGGGAATGGATGATCGCGGCCGGGCGCAGGTCGAAGACCGCGCGGATCGCCGCGGTGATGTCCCGGTCGGCCATCACCCCGGTGCCGAAGGTCTCCACGTAAAGTCCGACGGGCGAGGCCTTGCCGATGGCGTAGGCCACCTGAATCTCGAGACGGTCAGCCAGCCCGGCGGCCACGGCGTTCTTGGCCACCCAGCGCATCGCGTACGCTGCGGAGCGGTCGACCTTCGACGGGTCCTTGCCGCTGAACGCACCCCCGCCGTGCCGGCTGGAACCGCCGTAGGTGTCGATGATGATCTTGCGCCCGGTGAGGCCGGCGTCGCCCTGAGGGCCGCCGATCTCGAACCGCCCGGTCGGGTTGATCAGCGTATTCAGTTCAGACGAGTCCAGTTCCACGCGGTCGAGCACCGGGCGGATGACGAGTTCCTCGACCTCCGCACGCAGCCGCTCGTTGGACACCTTCGGCGAGTGCTGGGTCGACAGCACGACGGTCTCGACCGAGCGCGGCGTGATGCCGTCGTAGCCGATGGTGACCTGGGTCTTGCCGTCGGGCCGAAGGTAGTCGAGTTCGCCGGACTTGCGCACCTCGGCGAGGCGTTCGGCGAGGCGGTGTGCGATCCAGATCGGGATCGGCATCAGCTGGGGGGTCTCCCGGGTGGCGTATCCGAACATGATGCCCTGGTCGCCGGCCCCCTGGCGGTCGAAGTCCTCGACACTGGACTCTTCCCGACGCTCGAAGGCGTTGTCCACGCCCTGCGCGATGTCGGGCGACTGGCCGCCGATGGAGATCTCCACGCCGCAGGAGCGGCCGTCGAACCAGACGTCCGAAGAGTCGTAGCCGATATCGGTGATGCACTTGCGCACGATTGAGGGGATCTCGACGTAGGCCTCGGTGCTGACCTCGCCGGCGACGTGTACGAGCCCGGTGGTGACGAGGGTCTCGACGGCGACCCGGCTGTGCGGGTCTTCCGTCAGGAGCGCATCCAGAATGCTGTCGGAGATCTGGTCGCAGATCTTGTCGGGGTGACCTTCGGTTACCGACTCCGAAGTGAAAAGGCGTAGATCGCGCATCTTGCCCGTCTCTGTTGCAGAACAACGTGTAGAAGAAATGAACGTGAAAAATTCTCCGCTGAGACCGGGCCGAGCCGACCGGGCACCCGGTCGTGCCGGTCGGGAAGCGCCGGAGACCCTGCCCTTGCCGGCGACGGCAACCCAGGTGACCGGATGCCCGAGCGGTCTCAGCCGATTAGGTCAAGGATGCGCCCGGCCACCGACATTTTGGTTCCGGAGACCTCACACACTATATCTCCGTCGTGATCGAGCACCGTGATCGCGTTACGGTCCGAGGCGAAACCCTCCGCCCAGCCCACGCGGTTGACCACCAGGAAGTCGCAGCCCTTGCGCGCCATTTTCTCGCGGCCGAGTACAAGCAGGCGAACCGGATCCGGCTCCGTCTCCGCGGCGAACCCGATCAGTACCTGGCCCGTGCGCTTCGTCCGGGCGAGCCCGGCGAGGATATCGGGATTGCGGGTCAGTTCGAGCAGCAGGGTGTCGCCGGTCTCGTCTTTCTTGATCTTGCCGGCGCTCACCTGCACCGGCCGGTAGTCGGCGACCGCGGCCGCCATGATCACGGCGTCGGCCCCGGCGGCGGCATCCGTGACGGCCGCCTCGAGCTCGAGCGCGGTGCCCACGAGCCGCAGTTCCACCGCTGTTGGTGCGGCAACCTCGAGATTCGCGGCGATCAGGGTCACGGACGCACCCCGAGCCAGGGCGGCCTGCGCCAGGGCGACCCCCTGCTTACCGCTGGAACGGTTGCCGAGGAAGCGCACGGGGTCGAGGGGCTCGCGAGTGCCGCCAGCGGTGATCACGACGTGCTTGCCGACCAGGTCGGCCCCTGGCCCATCGGTGCGGTCGGCCAAGGCAAGGGCGGCGAGGGCCGCGGCGACGATGGTGTCGGGCTCTTCCATCCGGCCGGCTCCGGCGTCGGCGCCGGTGAGCTGGCCGACCCCAGGCCCGACGACGATGACGCCGCGGGCGCGGAGGGTGGCCACATTGGCGACCGTAGCCGCGTTGTTCCACATCTCCGTGTGCATCGCCGGGGCGATCACGAGCGGGGCGGTGCTGGCCAGGATGGTGTTGCCGAGCAGGTCGTCGGCGAGGCCGGTGGCGAGCTTCGCGATGGTGTTCGCGGTGGCCGGGGCCACGACGATCAGGTCGGCGGATTGGCCGATGGCCACGTGCCGCACCTCGGCGACGCCCTCATAGAGATCCATGTGCACGGGGTTGCGGGAGATAGCCTCGAGGGTGGGCTTGCCGACGAATCGCAGCGCCGCCGGCGTCGCCACGACGTGCACGCAGTCCCCCCGCAACACGAAAGCGCGCACGACGTTCACGGCCTTGTAGGCAGCAATGCCGCCGGTTATCCCGACGACGATCGTGCGACCTGACGACATCCTGCGCGCTTGTGGGTGCGTTACTCGGCGATGGGGCGGGAGGTGAGCTTGTCTTCGTTGATCTCGCGGAGAGCGACGGACAGCGGCTTGTCGTCGACGGTCGAGTCGACGAGCGGGCCGACATTGTCGAACAGGCTGCCTTCGTGCAGGTCCGCATAGTAGTCGTTGATCTGACGCGCGCGCTTGGAGGCGAAGACCACGAGGGCGTACTTGGAGTCGGCCTTGGTGAGCAGGTCGTCGATGGGCGGGTCAATGATGCCAGTGAGCTTGGTAGCCATTGGTGTCACTCCTTCAGAGCGGTTTGTGCTGCGGGACGCGCAGAATCACGGAAAACGGGCGCTACGGCAGCAACGGCGCCGTACGCAGATTCATCAAGTCTACGACCTCGCGCGCCGCTTCGCCCACGTCGTGGTTTACGACCCGATAATCGAACTCCCCCTGGGCGGCCAATTCGAGTTTGGCCGTCTCGAGCCGGCGGGCCTGTTCGGCGGGCGCCTCGGTGTCCCGACCGATCAGCCGGCGCACCAGTTCGTCCCAGCTCGGCGGAAGCAGGAAGACCAGTCTGGCCTCCGGCATGGCCCGGCGAACGGCCCGGGCTCCTTGGATGTCGATCTCGAGGAGCACGCTGTGACCCTCGTTCAAGGCCTCCGTGACTGGACCCCGCGGGGTGCCGTAGCGGTGCGCGTTGTGCACGGTCGCCCACTCGAGCAGGTCGCCGGCCGCGACCATCCGGTCGAATTCGGCGTCGTCGACGAAGAAGTAGCTCACGCCCGCGGTCTCGCCTGGGCGAGGTGCCCGGGTCGTGGCCGACACCGACAGGTGCACGCCCGGGTGATGCTGACGGATGTGCGCCGCGACGGTTCCCTTGCCGACCGCGGTGGGACCGGCCAGCACGACAAGCTTCGCGGAGGAATCGCCGCGCCTCGCGACGGTGCGCGTGGTGAGAAAATCTCGCAACCGATCGCGTTGGTGCTTGCCCAGCCCCCCCAATCGCTTCGACGGCGAGATCTCGAGCCGCCCCATGATTCGGTGCATCTTGGTGACGCCGATCGCCGGAATGCTGATCAGGAACTCGGTCACCCGCAGGCGCCCTTCGACGCCGTCCGGGCTCTCGGTCGCGGCGGACAACACGTCGAGCGCGCTACGTTTTCCCTGCGCAATCTGGCTTTTAACTGCGGCGCGTGCGCGGCGAGCCGCCACGGCGGCGCGCGAGGCGGCAACCCGATCGACGTCGGGTGGGGTGGGGCGATTCTCAGCCACGGGCAGCTCCTGCTTCAACTACTCGGCGCGCAATCGCTTGTTTGATTCGGTCGGGGCCGACCTCTAGAACGCTGCGCGATTCACTCACGATAACGCCTTCCGCGTACCCCCCGTACAAGTTCTTCAGATCGGCGACCTGCGCGCCCTGGTGGCCGAAGCCGGGAGCGAGGATGGGGGTGAGACCGCGGGCGGGCGCCACGGAGAGGTCCAGTCCGAACGTGGCCAGGTCCAGTGTGGCGCCGAGCACCACCCCGACCGAGCCGAGAGAGGAAGCCCCGGACCGGGCATTCCGCTCGGTCACGGCGCCGAAGACGGATTGGGCGACGCTTTGGCCGGTCTGATTCCCCTCGGCGATCACGGCCCGCTGAAGCGCCGCCGCCTCGGGGTTCGAGGTGGCGGCCAGCACAAAGATCCCCTTGCCGGTCTGGGCTGCAAGGCGGAACACCGGTTCCAGCGACCCGACGCCCATATACGCGTTCACGGTGATGGCGTCGACCTCCAGGGGGGACTCCTCGCTCAGCCAGGCCTGGCCGTACGCCTCCACGCTGGTACCGAGGTCGCCGCGCTTGACGTCCGCGATCGTGAGCAGTCCGGCGGCGCGGGCATCCGCCAGCACCCGTTCCAGGGCGAGGTACCCGGCGGAGCCGAAACGCTCGTAGAAGGCCACCTGGGGCTTCACCAGGCCGACCTGGCCGGCAGCGGCGGCCACGACCTGGCGGCCGAAAGACTCCGCCCCGGCGGCCGTGTCCGGCAGACCCCAGTCGGTCAGGAGCCAGGTGTGCGGGTCGATGCCGACGCAGACTTGTCCCCGGACCGAGAAGACATCACCCAGCCGGTCGCCGAAGGCGGCCGGTGCGGCCGGGCCGACCGCTGCGGTCGACCCGTCCTGTTCGTGCGCGCGGCTCACAGGGCCGCCGTCCGGGTGAGGGCGTAGTCCTGCAGCGAGGTCACCTCGAAGCCGCCGCGAATCGCGTCGATCGAGGCCACTGCGGCGCTCAACTCGGCGATGGTGGTGAACAGCGGCAGGTCCGCGGCGACCGCGGCCGCGCGGATCTCGTAGCCGTCGGCTCGGGCGGTGCGACCGCCGGGGGTGTTGATGACGATCTGCACCTCTTCGCGGCGGATCAGTTCCACGATCGACACGTCCGCCTCGTCGGCCTTCTCACTGAACTTGGTGACGATGGCGGCGCGGATGCCGTTGCGTTGCAGAACTTCGGCGGTCCCCTCCGTGGCGGTGATCGAGTAGCCGAGCTGCTGGAGGCGCAGCATGGGCAGGATGATCGCGCGCTTGTCCCGGTCGGAGACCGACACGAACACGGTGCCGGTGAGCGGGATTCCGCCGTAGGCGGCGAGCTGGCTCTTGGCGAAGGCCCGCGGGAAGTCGCGGTCGATGCCCATGACCTCACCGGTTGAGCGCATCTCCGGGCCGAGCACGGAGTCCACGACGAGACCCTCGGGCGTGCGGAACCGGTTGAACGGCAGCACGGCTTCCTTCACGGCGACCGGAGCATCCATCGGCACCCGCGAGCCGTCGATCAGAGGTAGCTTGCCCTCGGCCTTGAGTTCGGCGATGGTCTTGCCGACCATGATCAGCGCGGCGGCCTTGGCCAAGGTGATGCCGAGGGCCTTGGCCACGAACGGTACCGTACGCGAGGCGCGCGGGTTCGCTTCGAGCACGTAGAGCACGCCGGCGCCGATCGCGAACTGCACGTTGAGCAGGCCGCGCACGCCGATGCCGCGGGCGATGCCCAGCGTCGCCTCGCGCACGCGGTCGATCTCCGCACGGCCGAGGGTGACCGGAGGCAGGGTGCAGCTCGAGTCGCCGGAGTGGATCCCGGCCTCCTCGATATGCTCCATCACGCCGCCGATGTAGAGCTCGGTGCCGTCGTAGATGGCGTCCACGTCGATCTCGATGGCGTCGTCGAGAAACCGGTCCACGAGCAGCGGATGCGACGGGCCGATGATGCCCTGTCCGGCCATCCGGTTGAAGTAGTCGGCCAACGCTGCGGAGTCGTAGACGATCTCCATGCCGCGGCCGCCGAGCACGTAGCTCGGGCGCACGAGCACGGGATAGCCGATCTCCTCGGCAACGACCACAGCGCCGGCGTAGTCGGTGGCGACGCCGTTGCGGGGGGCGAGCAGGCCGGCCTGGTCGAGGATGCCGGAGAAAAGTCCGCGCTCCTCCGCCAGGTCGATGGCCTCCGGGGTGGTGCCGAGTATCGGGATGCCCTCGGCCTCGAGGCCCTTGGCGAGGCCGAGCGCGGTCTGGCCTCCCAGCTGCACGACCACGCCGACGAGCTCGCCGCTCTGGCTTTCTGCGTGAATGACCTCGAGCACGTCCTCGAGGGTGAGCGGCTCGAAGTAGAGCCGGTCGGAGGTGTCGTAGTCGGTCGAGACCGTCTCCGGGTTGCAGTTGATCATGATGGTCTCGTAGCCAGCCTCGGAGAGGGCAAACGAGGCGTGCACGCAGGAGTAGTCGAACTCGACGCCCTGGCCGATGCGGTTCGGGCCGGAGCCGATGATGACGACCTTTTTGCGGTCACTGGGCACGACCTCGGTCTCCTGGTCGTAGCTGGAGTAGTGGTACGGCGTGAGTGCGGGGAACTCCCCCGCGCACGTGTCGACGGTCTTGAAGACCGGGCGCACGCCGAGGATGTGGCGCACCGTGCGCACATCCGCTTCGCCGAAGCCGCGAAGCTCGCCGATCTGGGCGTCGGAGAAGCCGTGGTCTTTGGCGGTGCGGAGGATGTCTGTGTCGAGGCGCTCGGCGGCGGCGATCTCGTCCGCGATCTCGTTGATCAGCACGATCTGGTCGATGAACCACGGGTCGATCTTGGTGGCGTCGAAAACCTGCTCGGTGGTGGCACCCTTGCGGAGCGCCTGCTGCACGGTGACGATCCGGCCGTCGGTGGGTACTTCGGCGACCGTGAGCAACTCGTCGACCGTGCGGGTCTCGGCTCCCCAGTGGAACGACGAACCGCGCTTCTCGAGCGAGCGGAGCGCCTTCTGCAGCGCGGAGGCGTAACTGCGGCCGATGGCCATCGCCTCGCCGACGGACTTCATGGTGGTGGTCAGGCGCTGGTCGGCGCCGGGAAACTTCTCGAACGCGAACCGGGGCACCTTGACCACGACGTAGTCGAGGGTGGGTTCGAAGCTGGCCGGGGTGACACCGGTGATGTCGTTCGGGATCTCGTCGAGCCGGTAGCCGAGCGCGAGCTTCGCGGCGATTTTGGCGATCGGGAAGCCCGTCGCCTTGCTCGCCAGGGCGGAGGAGCGGGACACGCGCGGGTTCATCTCGATCACGATGATGCGACCGTCGGCCGGGTTGATCGCGAACTGGATGTTGCAGCCGCCGGTGTCCACTCCCACGGCGCGGATGATGTCGATGCTGATGTCGCGCAGCTTCTGGTACTCACGGTCGGTCAGGGTCAGCGCCGGGGCGACGGTGATCGAGTCGCCGGTGTGTACGCCGACCGGGTCGACGTTCTCGATCGAGCACACGACGACCGTGTTGTCGGCCGTGTCGCGCATCATCTCGAGCTCGAATTCCTTCCAGCCGAGGATGGATTCCTCGAGCAGGACCTCGCTGGTGGGGCTCTGGTGCAGCCCGTCGCCGACGATGCGGCGCAGTTCCGGCTCGGTGTAGGCGAAGCCGGAGCCGAGGCCGCCCATGGTGAAGGAGGGGCGCACGACGAGCGGGTAGCCGAGGTCCTCGGCGAAGCCGACGGCCTCCTCGACCGTGTGGGCGATGTAGGACCGGGCGACGCCGGCGCCCGTGTCCAGCACCAGTTGCTTGAAGATCTGGCGGTCCTCACCCTTCTGGATGGCGTCGAAGGAGGCACCGATGAGTTCGACGTCGTACCTGGCCAGGATGCCGCGCTCGTGAAGCTGGATGGCGGCGTTCAGCGCTGTCTGCCCGCCGAGGGTCGGCAGAATCGCGTCGGGGCGTTCCTTGGCGATGATCGTCTCGAGGATCTCCGGGGTGATCGGCTCGATGTAGGTGGCGTCGGCGAAGTCGGGGTCGGTCATGATCGTGGCCGGGTTGGAGTTGACCAGGATGACCCTGACCCCCTCGGCCCGCAGCACCCGGCAGGCCTGAGTTCCGGAATAGTCGAACTCGCAGGCCTGGCCGATCACGATCGGACCCGATCCGATGACGAGAACGCTGTTGATGTCGTCGCGCTTGGGCATTACTTGGCGTCTCCTGCTCCGGTGGCCGCACGATGCGCGACCACCACATCCCTGAACCGATCGAAAAGGTACTCGGCGTCGTGTGGGCCGGCCGCCGACTCCGGGTGGTACTGCACCGAGAAAGCGGGGATATCGAGGCAGCGGATGCCCTCGACCACCTGGTCGTTGAGGCTGTAGTGGCTCACCTCCACCCGGCCGAAGCCGGTGCGGGACTCATGCACTCCCTCGATGGGCATGTCCACGGCGAACCCGTGGTTCTGCGAGGTGATTTCCACCCGGCCGGTGGTCTTGTCGAGCACGGGCTGGTTGATTCCCCGGTGCCCGAATGGCAGCTTGTAGGTGCGGAAGCCGAGGGCGCGGCCGAGCAGCTGGTTGCCGAAGCAGATCCCGAAGTAGGGCACACCGGCTCGCAGCACCTCCTGTAGGAGGTTCACGTGTAGGTCGGAGGCTGCCGGGTCGCCGGGGCCGTTGGAGAAGAACAGGGCCGACGGGGTGAGGGACAGCACGTGCTCGGCGGTCACTGACTGGGGCAGCACCAGCACCTCGAAGCCGCGCGCGGCGAGGTGGCCCAGGGTGGAGGTCTTGACCCCGAGGTCGAGCACGGCGACCGAGCCGATGCGCTCGCCCTGCGCGGGCACCGAGAACGGTTCGACCGTGGAGACCTCATCGGACAGGTTGCGGCCACGCATGCCGGCGCCGGCACGCACCAGCTCGAGCTGCTCGCCATCGGAGAGGCCGAAACGGTCGCCGGAGAAGATCCCGCTCTTCATGGCCCCGGACGAGCGGATGTGACGGGTGATCGCACGCGTGTCGACACCGCTGATCCCGACCACTCCCCCGCCCGTCAGGTCGTCATCGAGGCTGCGGGTGGACCGGAAGTTGGAGGCCATGCGGGCAGGCTCGCGCACGACGAAGCCGGAGACCCAGATGCGGCGGGATTCCATGTCCTCGTCGTTGGCACCCGTGTTGCCGATGTGCGGCGCCGTCATCAGCACGATCTGCCCGGCGTAGGACGGGTCGGTGAGGGTCTCCTGGTAGCCGGTCATGCCGGTGGCGAAGACGATCTCGCCGAGGGTCTGCCCCACGCTGCCGTAGGAACGGCCTTCGTAGCGGCGGCCGTCCTCGAGTACGAGCACGGCAGGAGTCGGTCGGTCGGGGGTCGTTGCGTTGCTCACGCTACGCCTCGCTTTCATCGCGCGCGGCCGGGCGCCGGGCGTCGGCCGCAATGGTTCGAATGGCGTCGTTCACGCTGACGCGGTCGGATGGGTCAAGGATTCGGAAATAGCTGTCGACGATCTGTCTGTCGGCGCCGGGCAGCCGCCAGCCGAGCAGCAGCAGGCCGTCGGTCTCGACGGCGCGGTCGATTGCCACGGTGGCGTCTTCCAGCACGGCGATGGCCGAGGCAGGGATGAACACCGCCTCCTCGCCGGCCAGGGCCAGGATCAGACCCGCGTCGGTCACGGTCAGGCGGGCCCGGGCCCGGAAACCCAGGCCAGGGATGTTCAGGCGTTCGAGCGGCTGGGCGCGGAGGGTCGTGGCGACGTAGAACACGGCGGCGGAGGCCAGCTCTAGTGCCGCGTCGACGGGCAGCGGGTAGCCGGCCGGCAGGGCGGCGTCCCGGCGGCTGCGGCCCCGCCAGCTGCGCAGCATGAGGCCGAGCAGGCCGAGCAGCACGGCGACGGTGATGACGGTGGCGATGGTCCTAGCCATGGGTTCGCTCCTCGAGTGCCGCGATCTCGTCGGCGGGCCGCAGCGCACCGTCCAGAACCGTGGCGTAGCCCCGGTGGAATGTGGCCAGCACCCGACCCGGCAGGGTCATCGCCAGGTAGGGCGAGTTGGCGCTCCTGCCGGCCAGGTTGCCGCGCTCGAAGACGCGGCTCGCGGCGGGATCGTAGAGGGTGAGCTCGGCGGGAGCCCCGACGAGCAGACCCTGGCCCTGGCCGGCGAGCCGGCCGATCCGGGCGGGGCTGCTGGAAAGCACGCGAGCGATGTCCGTCCAGTCGAGCAGCCCGGTGTTGACGACGGCCGCGTGCACCACGGAGAGGGCGGATTCGAGGCCGACCATGCCGTTCGCCGCGGCGTCCCACTCGCAGTCCTTCGCCTCGACCGGGTGCGGGGCGTGGTCGGTGGCAACGATGTCGATGGTGCCGTCGGCGAGGCCGGCGCGCAGGGCTTCGACGTCTTCGCGGCGGCGGAGCGGCGGGTTGACTTTGAACCGGGCGTCGTAGCCGACGACCAGGTCCTCGGTGAGCAGCAGGTGGTGCGGGGTGGCCTCGGCGGTCACCTGGATGCCGCGGGCCTTGGCCCAGCGGATGACGTCGACCGAGCCGGCCGTCGACACGTGGCACACGTGCAGACGCGACCCGACGTGCTCGGCGAGCAGCACATCGCGGGCGATGATCGACTCCTCGGCGACCGCGGGCCAGCCGACCATCCCGAGTTCGCTTGAGAGTGCCCCCTCGTTCATCTGCGCCTTCTCGGTCAGGCGCGGTTCCTGGGAGTGCTGGGCGACAACGCCGTCGAACGCCTTCACGTACTCGAGGGCCCGGCGCATCAACAGCGGGTCGGAGACGCAGAAGCCGTCGTCGGAGAAGACCCGAACCCGGGCACGACTGGTGGCCATGGCGCCCAGTTCGGCCAGGCGCTCCCCCGCAAGCCCGACGGTGACGGCGCCGATCGGCTGCACGGTGACATAGCCGGCGCGCTCACCGAGGGCGAGAACCTGGTCGACGACGCCGGCGGTGTCCTGCACGGGCGAGGTGTTGGCCATCGCAAACACGCTGGTGAAGCCGCCCACGGCCGCGGCCTGACTGCCGGTCAGGATGGTTTCACTCTGTTCGAAGCCCGGTTCGCGCAGGTGCGTGTGCAGGTCGACCAGGCCGGGCAGAGCGATCAGGCCGGCCGCGTCGACGACGGTTGCGCCGGCACCAGAAAGCTTGGAACCGATCTCCACAATCTTGCCGTCGGCGAGGATAAGGTCAGTGCGGGTGCCGTCCGCGAGTGTCGCACCTCGAATCAGGTACGGCGTGCTGGCCGCGCTGTCGCTGGACATCTATGAATCCTCCCGATCGCCGGACAACAGCAGGTACAGTGCCGCCATCCGCACTGAAACCCCGTTTGCGACCTGTTCGCGCACGGTTGAGCCGGCCGAATCGGCCGCCGCTGAAGATATTTCCAAGCCGCGATTCATGGGGCCGGGGTGCATCACAATGGTAGTCGGGGCCAGACGGCCGAAGCGCTCATCGTCCAGGCCCCAGCGGCGCGAGTACTCGCGGCTGTTCGGGAAGAAAGCGGCGTCCATGCGTTCCTGCTGGATGCGCAGCATCATCACCACGTCGGGCCCGGCGTCGATGGCCGCGTCCAGGTCGAAGCCCGACTCGGCCGGCCAACCGCTCATGTCCATCGGCAGCAGGGTGGGCGGAGCGATCAGGCTCACGTGCGCGCCGAGCGTGGTGAGCAGCCAGAGGTTCGAGCGGGCCACCCGGGAGTGCAGGATGTCACCGACGATGGTGACCGTGACGCCGTCCAGGTCCCGACCGCGCGCGGCACCCTGGTGCAGCCGACGACGGATGGTGAACGCGTCCAGCAGCGCCTGGGTCGGATGCTCATGGGTGCCGTCGCCCGCGTTGATGATGCCGGCGTCGATCCAGCCGCTTTCGGCCAGCACGTGGGGTGCCCCGGAGGCCGGATGGCGGATGACGACCCCGTCGGCACCCATCGCGGCGAGGGTTTGAGCGGTGTCCTTGAGGCTTTCGCCCTTCGACACGCTCGAGCCCTTGGCGCTGAAGTTGATCACGTCCGCGCTCAGCCGTTTCGCGGCGGCCTCGAAGGAGATCCGGGTCCGCGTCGAATCCTCGAAGAACAGGTTGACCACGGTCTTGCCGCGCAGGGTGGGCAGCTTCTTCACCTCGCGGTTGGCGACATCAGCCATGTCCTCGGCGATGTCGAGCAGCAGGATCGCCTCGTCGCGACTCATGCCCTTGGTCGAGAGGAGGTGCCTCATCACGCGACCCCCTCGTCAGCGCCTTCGAGGGGTCCGCCGTCGATGCTGACGAACTCGTCGCCGTCGACCTCGAGCAGGTGCAGGTTGATGCGTTCCGCGGTGGAGCTGGGCAGGTTCTTGCCCACGAAGTCGGCCCGGATCGGCAGTTCGCGGTGGCCGCGGTCCACGAGCACCGCCAGGCGCACGACGGTCGGCCGCCCGTGGTCGCCGAGTGCGTCGAGGGCGGCGCGGATGGTGCGGCCCGAGTAGAGCACATCGTCGACGAGCACCACCGTGACGCCGTCGACGCTGCCGGGCACCAGGGTGCGGGTCGGCGTGCGGGTGCGGGTGTGGCCGAGGTCATCGCGGTACATGGTGACGTCGAGGGAGCCGACCCGGACATCCGTCGCCATGGGCTCGATGCGCGCGATGGTCTCGGCGATGCGCCGGGCCAGAACGACCCCGCGAGTGGGGATGCCGAGGATCACAAGGTTCTCGGCGCCTCGATTGGACTCCAGGATCTCGTGGGAGATCCGAGTCAACGCTCGAGCGATATCAGCCTGGTTCAACACGGTGCGTGCCATCAACCCGACCTCCTTCCCCGCCTCACCGGACGGCTGTTAAAGGATGTCATTTCCGGATTTTACACTAGCACCCGACGCGGGCTCCCTCGTGCTGGGCCTAACCGCCCCCAGGGGCGCCGAAGTGGCTGCCGACCTTGATTGGTTGCCGGCCCCAGGCGAGGGAGGACGACGCCATGTCGCCCCATGGCAGCGAGAAGAACATCGAGAGGTCCCCGGGCCCATCCCCGTCCGCGTCCGAGGTGAGCGCCCCGGCCGTCAGCAGCCAGCGGTGGGCATTCACGGACCTCGACGTCACCCTGCAGCTGCAGGGCACCACCCCTATGCGCTCGGCCTGGCCATCCTTCATCGCCGGCACCGTTGCCGGCATCACGGTCTCCACCTGAGACCTTCGCGGCTGAGCTCAGCCGACCGAGTTGCTACTGAGGAAGTCCAGGAATTCCGCCGGGTCGGTCAGTCCGCCGTCGTAGACCCTGCCGTTGACGAGCACGGTCGGCGTGCCCCGGATCCGGGTGATCTCGGCATCCGCAATCACGCCGTTCAGGGCTTGCTCGGTGTTGGCCCGGGACCAGGCCTGGTACTCGCCGGCCGCGAGGCAGTCGTCGATGTCGACGGGGTTGTCGACGAGGGCCGCAAGCTCCGGATCGCCGAGCCCCGCGGTGTTCTCGGCGGGCTGGTTCGCAAACATGGCCGCCTGGTAGGCGAGCAGGTTCTCCGGGTTGAGGGTGGTTTGGCAGGTAAGCGCGGCGGATGCCCTGGTCGAGTAGGCCGTTCCCTGCGAGACCCGGTCGAGGAAAGTGAGCGAGTGCAGCCGCAGGGTGATGGTCCCGTCAGAGGCGAAGGCAGCCAGCTCGCCGCCGTTCGTCTCCTCGAACTGCCGGCAGTACGGGCACATCGGGTCGAAGTAGACGTCGACGAGCGCGGCGCCGGTGCCGACCGACAGGTAGCCGTCGTCGAAGTGGGCCGCACCGACGGTGCCGGTGGGCAGGGCTTCCTGCGACGCATCCCCGTTCGCCTCATCCGCCTGCGGCTCGCTCGTGGACGAACTCCACGGCTGGTCGCCCACGGCTCCGTTCACGGCCGCCACGATGAGCGGAATCACGGTCGCGGTGACGACGAGGGCGATCACAAGCGCCAGGGTGGTGGCGGCGATGCCCACGTAGCCGAGAACGAGCCCGGTGATCGCCAGACCCCGGCCGCCCTCATGGGTGCGCCTGATCTGCCCCAGGGCGAGGTGCCCGGTGATCACGGCCGCCAGGGACACGAAGAACGCCGACACCAGGGAGATGATCGCCAGTGTGTTCGTCTTCGGCGCCGCCGGGAAGGGCGACTGTCCGTAGGCCGGCGGATACGGCTCCGGGGCGCGGGGCGGGGCGGGCTCGGTGTTGGTCATGCGTTCCCCCCCCTGGCAGAACGGATTACGCGGATGGTGCGGTCTGGGCGATGCGCCCGAGGAGTCCGTTCACGAATCCGGCCGAGTCATCCGTCGACAGGATTTTGGCGGCCTCGACCGCCTCGTCGATGGCGACAGCGTGCGGGACGGCGTCGTTGAAGAGGATCTCCCAGATGCCGATGCGCAGGATGGCGCGGTCGAGGACGGGCATGCGAGCCAGCGTCCAGCCCTGCGAGTACGTCTCGATGAGTTCGTCGATCTCCTCGCGGTGATCCACGACGCCGTCGATGATGTCCCGGGCGTAGAGCCAGGAGGCCATCCGGGCCGGCTCGCTCGCGGCGCGCTGCGCCTCGAGGGCGAGCGACTCCGGGATGGTGCTCTGCCGCACGTCTGCGGCATACAGGATGTCGATCGCACGCTTGCGTGCCTTGGTCCGAGCGCTCACTAGTTGACGCGGCCCAGGTAGTCCCCGGTGCGGGTGTCGACCTTGACTCGGGTGCCCTGCTCGAGGAACAGGGGAACCTGGATCTGGAAGCCCGTTTCGACGGTGGCCGGCTTGGTGCCGCCAGTTGAGCGGTCGCCCTGAAGGCCCGGCTCGGTGTAGGTGATTTCGAGAACGACGGAGGCCGGCAGCTCGACATAGAGGGGGTTGCCGTTGTGCAGGGCGATCGTCACGTTCTGGTTCTCGAGCATGAAGTTGACGGCGTCGCCCACAACGACGGCCGGAACGTGCAGCTGATCGAAATCGGACACGTCCATGAAGACGTAGGAGTCGCCGTCCGCGTACAGGTACTGGAAGTCCTGGCGGTCGACGTTCTCGGTCTCGATCTTCGCGCCGGCGTTGAAGGTGCGGTCGACGGTCTTGCCCGTCACGACGTTCTTCAGCTTGGTGCGGACGAAGGCGCCGCCCTTGCCCGGCTTGACGTGCTGGAAATCGGTGACTGCCCACAGCTGGCCATCGATGTTGAGCACGACGCCATTCCGGATATCGGCGGTTGATGCCATGAAAATGTGTTCCGTTCACTGGGTTCAATTAGAAAGGTGCGCGGCCGAATCGGCCATCATCGAGTGTAGTTGCCCGCAGCCCGCGCACCAAAGGCGCGAGACCCGGCCGGTCAGGCGGTCGCCGGCACCGACCTCGCGATGAAGTCCAGGGCCAGACGGTAGGAATCGAAGCCGAACCCGGCGATCACCCCGGTGGCCACGGCGCTGACGACGCTCGTGTGGCGGAACGTTTCCCGGGCGTGCGGGTTGGACAGGTGCACCTCGACCAGGGTGACGCCGGCCTTCGTCACGAGAGCGGCGGCATCCCGCAGCGCGTAGCTGTAGTGCGTGAACGCCGCCGGGTTCAGGATGACGGGGATGCGCTCGTCGACGGCCTCGTACAGCCAGTGGATGAGCTCGGCCTCGTCATCCGTCTGGCGCACGTCGACCGTCGTCCCCGCCGGGGCGGCCCGCGTCAGCATCGCGCGCAGCTGATCGAGATCGGCCGACCCGTAAACGTCGGGTTCGCGACTGCCGAGCCGCCCCAGGTTCGGGCCGTTCAGAACGAGAACTGTACTCATTCCCACAGCCTAAGGGAGTACGCGGGCGCCGAAGGCCAGGGCAGGATCAGGGCAGGATCGGCCCGACCGAGATCATCACGCAGTACACCAGGATCATCACCAGCGAGTAGCGGAACATCCGCCTGGCCCAGGCGGCGGGATCGGCGGCGCGCAGGCCGATGACACCCAGCCAGATCCAGTAAGCGCCGAGCACACCCATGACCGCCGTATAGACGTAGCCCACGTAGCCGAATACCGACAAGAGGAGGGTGGAGACAACGAATCCGACCGTGTAGACGAGGATCTGAACTGTGGTGTTCGGGACGCCCCGCACCACGGAAATGACGGGCACGCCGGCACGGGCGTATTCGTCGTGGCGGTAGATGGCGATGGAGTAGAACTCGGGCATCTGCCAGAGGAACACGGCCAGGAAGGCGAGCACGGCTGCGATGTCGATGGCGCCGGTGACGGCGACGTAGCCGGCCAGAATGGGCGCTGCGCCCGAGACGCTGCCGACCAGGGTGCCGTGGATCGACATGCGCTTGGACAGCATGCCGTAGAGCACGACATAGACGAGGAAGCCGACCAGGCCGACGGCGACGACGAGCCAGTTCGTCCAGGCGATGAGCGTCGCCATGCCGAAAACGAACAGCAGGCTTGAGAAGGTGACCGCGTTCCGCACGCCGATGCGGCCGGTGACCGTGGCCCGCTTCTTCGTGCGTTCCATCACCGTGTCGATGTCGCGGTCGAGTACGTTGTTGAGCACGGTGGCCGAAGCAATCACGAGCGTGGTGCCCAGGCAGAGAGCCGCGAACAGGAAAAGATCCACCTGGCCCCGGGCCGCGAGTAGAAAGCCCGCCGCGGCTGTCAACGCGTTGCCGTAGAGAACGCCGGGTTTGGTCAGGGAGTAGTACAGCGTGACCGTGTCACGGATGCCCGTGCCGTCGGCCCGGCCGGCGAGAGCCCCGTCGGTGCCGTCCACCCGATTGCGAACGAAGAATGGTACGCGCGCAGTCATGCGGAAAGGGGTCCCATCGGGTCGTCGGTCGTGATCAATCATATGCCGCCGAATCTGTGCACGACCCGTGCCGGCCGACATCACACTGGCGCGCGTCGCGGCGCCTCTATCCGGCGCTGATCCAGGGCGGTAGGGTGTCGAAGCCGGTCGTTTGGTCGGCGCCAGGCCAAGAACAAGGGTGTGACATGGCCGGAAGATTCACCATCTATCGGGACCAGTCGGGCCGCTACCGATTCTGTTTCTCCGCGGACAACGGGCAGAGCATCCCGTCGCCGGAGACCTATTGCACGGAGGACGAGGCCCGGAAAATGGTTGACTCTCTGCGCTCCAACGTCAGCCCACGCAGCCGCCGCACGCACTGAGGCCAGCGCCTGTCTCCGAACCGTCATCCCCGTGGCGACAGGGGTGCAACCGCGTTCTACTCACCCTGGCCTTGCAGTCGCCCTGCATCGGTCGAATTGGCCCACCACGCGTCACGTCAGGGGAGAAATTGACAGACCACGAAAGCGCGGGTCGTCGGCCCCGCGCCGCCTGGCGAGGATCTGCGTCGGGTAGCGCCAACGCCCGCACACCACGGAGGCGTCGCGTCCTCCGAAACCTCCTCGTCATCCTGGCCAGCGCCCTGGTCGTCTCGTTTCTGACCGAGGCCTTCCTGATCCGCACGTTCTACATCCCGACCGGATCGATGCAGGACACCCTGCAGATCGACGACCGCATTATCGTGAACGAGCTCGTCCCCGACGTCGTCGACATCGATCGCGGCGACATCGTCGTTTTCAGGGATCCCGGCGGATGGCTCGGTCCGGTCGCTCCGGCCCCGATCGAGGCAGGGAACACCGTTGTCGACGGCATCCAGTGGCTCGCCGCTGAGGCCGGCCTCCGGGTTTCGGATTCCGATGACCACCTCGTGAAACGCGTCATCGGCCTCCCCGGCGACGATGTGGCCTGTTGCGACGCGGCGGGCAGCACCACCGTCAACGGCGAGCCGATCACCGAGCCCTACCTCAAGCTGCCGCCCGGGGCCATCCGAACGTCGGAGTACGACTTTTCCGTGACCGTGCCGGCCGGCGGTCTCTGGGTCGAGGGCGACAACCGATACAACTCGGCGGACAGCCGGCTGCACACAGACACACCCGGCAACGGATTCGTGCCCGTCTCCCATGTGGTCGGCCGGGCGTTCGTGATCAACTGGCCGCTCAGCCACTGGTCCTGGCTCGGCGGCTGACCCGCCGCCCCGACACCGCCCCCGCCGATCCCGTTCCCGCCCCCGCCCCCGCCCCGCCCCAATACCAGACCCCCAGTCTCGGGCGAATTCGACGGAGATTTTGGCCCCACGCGTCCCAAACCGGCCAAACCGTGCCAGATTGCGCAAAATCTCCGTCGAATTCGTTCGTTCCATTCGGCCGCGCTGCGTGGGACTACGTCGGAGAAAAAGCGCCCTCTGGCCAGCGTCGCACAAGCCGGATACGACGAGACGACGAGTCAAAAGCAGATGCCAGCGCTGGCACCCTCGAGTGCCTCCCGGCGCGAGAGCACCGGCATCCGTTGGCGCGCTCCCCAGCGCTTCCCGACGCTCCGCAACGCCCTGGAACGTCGTGGCGTGCCCCGCGGCCTGACCACGGGATCGGTTGCCGCCGCGGTCGTCCTCTTTCTCGGCGCGTTCAGGCAGCCCTGCGCCGCTAGCGAGGAGGCGCGTTCACCCCGGGCGGCCGGCCCTGGGCCAGGAGGGCCGCCGGGGACTCTCCGGCGGACGACCAGGGACCCTCCCAGCCGATCACGGCGAAAGCCGAGGTCGGCAGGGACACGGTCGTGCCGGCGAGAGCGGTGGCCAGATCCTCGAGGCCGGGATTGTGGCCCACCAGGACGACGGTGTGCATGGTGCCCGGCAGCGCCCGAACAATGCTCTGCAGTTCGCCGGCCGAGGTGGCATACACCGCATGTTCGACACGGATCGGCGGAGTGCTCTCGAACTCGGCCGCCACGAGGTCCCAGGTGGCCCGCGCTCGCTCCGCCGGTGACACGACCGCGAGATCGATGCGGTAGCCGCTGTGGGACAGCCACGCTCCGGTGAGCGGCGCCTGCCGTACCCCACGTTTTGCCAGCGGCCGGTCGACGTCGGCCTGGCCGCCCGCCCAGTCCGACTTGGCGTGCCGCAACAGGATCAGGGTGCGTTCAGGCATCGCCCGGCCCCGCGCCCACCCGGCCGGCAACACAGACGTTGACACTTTCCAATCGCTCACCGCTGATCATCATCCTGTCAGTCTGCCACTGCATCCACGACGGTGGCCGGGAGTTCGCAGACGCCCTCGTCGTGGGCGACGAACATGCCCGTGATGCGCACCACTTTGCCGAAGGATTCGGCGAGTTCCCGGGCCCAGGCCTGGTCGGGCGCGGTTAGCGCCGCGGTGCCCGGTCGCTCGAGGGTGAGGATGACGCTGCCGCACGGGCCGTGCTCGGACAGGAGCCGACCGACCGCCGCGGCCATGACGGCGGCACCGCCGGGTTTCGGACGGAGCGGGATGTCGTCGACGGGAATCAGCAGGGGAATCTGCCGCCCGCAGGCGTCGAGCAGCATGAACCAGAGCTGGCGGCTAATCGCGTGGCCGACGAGGTCGGCCACCCGGTCTCGCGCCTGCTCGGTCGTGGTCACTGGGGCAGCGTCTTCGACGCGCAGAGGGGTTGTCATGCCACCCAGACTGGACGCGCGGACATCCGTCGCGGTCCCCGTCCACAGGGCCGGGCTCGGGAGGGAGCGGTGGAGGAGAGTGAACTCGACGGCGTCGCTCAGGGAGTCATCGTAGATCGGCTTCTGCAGCACCGCCCGGCTGGGCGCGGTGCACACCTCGCCCTGGTTGAACGCGAAGAGCACGAACCCTTCCAGGGCCTTGTCGTAGAACGCATCCTTCTCCTGGGCGACGTCGCCGAAGAAGATGTTGGGGCTCTTTCTGCCGAGCTTCATGGTCGACGGGATGATATTGGAGCTCGCGTACTGCATGATCCGACGCCCGGTCGAGGTCTCTCCCATGAACGCGATCTTGCGGATACGGTTGGACGACGCGAGCGGCTTGCCGGCCTCGATGCCGAAACCGTTGACGACGTTGAGCCCTCCCGTCGGCAGCACATCGCCGATCAGTTCGATCAGCACGAGGATCGACACCGGGGTCTGATCGGCCGGCTTCAGCACGATCGCGTTGCCGGCGGCCAGGGCCGGGGCCAGCTTCCAGACGGCCATCAGGAGTGGGAAGTCCCACGGGATGATCTGCCCGACGACGCCGAGCGGCTCGTGGAACTGGTCGGAGACCATGTCGCCGCCCAGCTCGGCGTGGTCGCCATCCTAGGCGCGGATGGAGGCAGCGAAATAGCGGAAGTCGTCGGAACAGATTGGGATGTCCGCGTTCAACGTCTCGCGCACCGGCTTGCCGTTCTCCCAGGTCTCGTCGACCGAGAGCAGGTCGAGGTTCGCACCGATGATGTCGGCGATCTTGTTGAGCACGGCCGCGCGCTCGGTCGACGAGGTCTTGCCCCATAGCGGCGCTGCACTATGCGCGGCGTCCAGGGCCAGTTCGATATCCTCCGCGGTGCCGCGGGCCACCTCGGCGAACGGCTTCCCGTTGACGGGTGAGATGTCTTCGAAGTACTGGCCCCTGACGGGCTTGACCCACTCGCCGCCGATCCAGTTCTCGTAGCGGGGCTTGAAGGTGACGAGGGCGCCCGGTGTTCCGGGGTTGGAATAGACGGTCATGATGTCTCCTCGTCGACGACGTCGTCGGTGTGGAACCGCGGGACGCGGACCTGGACCTTGATCCGAGGAAGGAGAACGTTGCTTCAGCGTTGCGGGATATTGCGGGCGGACGCGTCGCTGAGCATGGCCTGCCGCAGCCGCGCAGAGATCCCGGCGCGGATCTGGACGATTCCCGGCGCGGTCGAGCTCGGTAGCACGGGCCCCCGGTAGGCCCCCAACGCCACCCGGTGCGTGCCGGGCTCCAGGGATGCCAGCACGCGCTGGGCGTCCAGTTCGACGGATGTCTCGAGCCGGTAGGGCCGCGAGGCAATGCCGCCACGGGGGCTGGTCTGCTACAGCACCCCGCGCAGCCGCACCATCTCGGCACGCAGGTTGTCGACCGCGTTGGTTTGGTCGGTGAGCAGCAGCGAGTGCCGGTCGTTGGATGCGCAGTTCCGCTTCCAGGGCCGCGACGGCCGCCTCCACGAGCGGGAGAGTCTGCGGGGCCACCGCCTCGTCGCCGCCCGTGATGTCGATGACGCCGAGGATGGAGCCGGAATGCGGGTCGGGGATGCGCACGGCCGTGCAACTCCACGGATGCGCCAACTGGTTGAAATACTCGGCCCGCTGAATCTGGATTCCGTGATCGAGGGCCAGGGCCGTGCCCGGCGCGCTCGTGCCGACCCGGCGCTCGGACCAGTCCGCCCCCTCGACGAACAGCATCCCCTCCGCCTTACTCCGCACGGTTCGGTCACCGTCGATCCAGAGCGGGCGACCGAACTCGTCACCGATGGCCACGATCAGGCCGGAGTGAAAGGCGTGCCGGATGAGCAGGTTGTGCACGACCGGGAGCACGGCGGCCAGCGGATGCCGGTCGCGCAGCTCGTCGGAGCTGAGTTCGTGTTAGTGGACGAGCCTCAGCGAATCAAGGCTGAGGGCGAGCGACCGTTGCCAGGACTCCTGCACCAGCTTGCGCACGCCCGGACCGACGAACCGTTCCGTGACTGCCGCCTCCTGGGCCGCCGTCAGGTCCGCGAAGTCTCCGCCTCCGCTCTCGCCGGCCGCACGGACGATCCACGGACTCGTCCTGAAGCCTCCGAACAGCTTCGGTCAGCGGCGACCGGCTGCGCCGGTCTGGGAATCAGTCTGGGCCCACGGATGCGGCGCGAATGGTTAGGAGCCGATCTCCTGGTAGGCGGCGAACAACAACGACGAGTCCGGTCCTTCGAGCACGGTCGGCTTCCCGATGTCGTCGAGCACGATGAATCGCAGCATGCCGCTGCGGGTCTTCTTGTCGCGCTGCATGGTGGCGAGCAGGGTGCTCCAGCGGCCGACCGGATAGGTGGTGGGCAGGGTGAGCGATTCGAGGATGCGACGGTGCCGGTCGACGGCCTCGTCCGAGAGCCGGCCGCTCAGCCGGGCGACCTCCGCCGCGAACATCATGCCGACGGCAACGGCCGCCCCGTGCCGCCAGCCATAGCGTTCGGCGTGCTCGACGGCGTGGCCGAGGGTGTGCCCGTAGTTCAGAATCTCACGCAGGCCGGACTCCCTGAAGTCTTCCCCCACGACCCGGGCCTTCATCCCGATCGCGAGTTCGAGCACGCGCCGGAACTGCGGGGTGTGCGGGTCGGTGACGGCCGTGACATCCGCTTCGACGATGTCCAGGATCTCGGGCAGCTGGATGAACCCGGCCTTCACGATCTCGGCGAAGCCGGCCAGGATCTCGTTACGCGGCAGGTCGTCGAGCACGTCCAAATCGCAGATGACGGCGGCGGGCGCGTAGAAGGTGCCGACAAGGTTCTTGCCCTCGGCGGTGTTGATGCCGTTCTTGCCGCCGACGGCGGCGTCGACCATGCCGAGCACGCTGGTCGGGATCTGCACCAGGCGCACGCCACGGAGCCAGGTCGCGGCGACGAAGCCGGCCAGGTCGGTGACGGCGCCGCCGCCGAAGCCGATCACGGCATCCGTACGACTGAAGTCGGCCTGACCCATGACCTGCCAGCAGAACGCGGCCACCTCGACGCGCTTGGCAGCCTCGGCGTCGGGCACCTCGGCGATCAGCACCTCGAATCTGCCGAGCAGGCTCTCGCGCAGGGCGACGGCGCGGGCGCCCAGGTGTGAGGTGTGCACGATGAGCACCTTCGCCACCTTCGGGCCGAGCTGTTCGACGACGTCGTCGACGAGGCCGCGACCGATCAGAACGGGGTAGCTGTCGGCGCCGGCAACCGTGATAACGGTGGTGGCGGGCTCGGTGGAATCAGGCACAGGTGCTCCGGTCATGATCTTTTCTTGGTCCATTTCACGACGTCATCAGCGATGGCGCCCAGGGGACGGTGCGAGGTGTCGAAACGGATGCCGGCCAGCGCCTCATAGATCGGGCGCCGGAGGGCGTAGATGCGCTTCCAATCGGCGATTCCGCCCGTGAGCAGCGGCCGTTTCGCCCCGCCGATCCGGGCCCCGACGGCTCGAGCGGACACGCTCAGGTACACCACGGAGCACTCAGCAAGGTCGGCCTGAGTCTCCTCGTCGAGCACGGCTCCCCCGCCGAGCGAAACCACGGCCTGCTCGGTGAGGGCCTGCACCACGGCCTGGCGTTCGAGCACCCGGAAGTGCTCTTCACCGTGCTGCCCGAAGAGGTCCGTGATCGGCCCGTGCAGGGCGACGATCCGGTGGTCGGTGTCGATGAACGGCACATCGAGGGACTTCGCCACTTTCCGGCCGATCTTGGTCTTGCCGGCGGCCATGGGACCGATGAAGACGAGGGGCAGGATCGGATGCGTCGGCGCGGCCATTGTGATTCTCCGGCGCCTCTAAAGGGAAGCGTCGCTGGACGCGCCCGTCTGGAGATTCGCCGGCATTCCGGCCAGGTAGGAATCCAGGTTGCGGCGCGTCTCCACGATGGAGTCACCACCGAACTTCTCCAGGACCGAGTTGGCCAGCACCAGAGCGACCATGGCTTCCGCGACCACGCCGGCGGCCGGCACGGCACAGACATCCGACCGCTGGTGGTGCGCGGGGGCAGCCTCGCTCGTGGCCACGTCAACCGTGCGGAGGGCGCGCGGGATCGTGGAGATGGGCTTCATGCCGGCGCGCACGCGCAACACGGTTCCGGTGCTCATGCCGCCTTCGGTGCCGCCGGCCCGGTCGCTGACCCGCTGGATGCGACCGTCGGCCTGCACAAGCTCGTCGTGCGCCTCCGAGCCGCGCCGGGTGGTGGTCAGGAAACCGTCCCCGACCTCGACCCCCTTGATGGCCTGGATGCCCATCAGCGCGGCCGCCAGCTGCGAATCGAGGCGGCGATCCCAGTGCACGAACGAACCGAGTCCGGGAGGAAGGTTGTAGGCCAGCACCTCGACGACCCCGCCGAGGGTGTCGCCCTCCTTGTGGGCCAGGTCGACCTCGGCCACCATCCGGGCGGAGGTGACGGCGTCGAAGCAGCGCAGCGGGTCGGCGTCGAGGGCGTCGACGTCGCCGGGTAGCGGTAGCGGGGCGTCGACGGGCACGCGAACCGGCCCGATCGACAGGGTGTGGCTGACCAGGGTGATGCCGAGCTCGGCCAGGAACGACCGGGCGACGGCGCCGAGCGCGACGCGTGCCGCGGTCTCCCGGGCGCTGGCGCGCTCCAGTACCGGGCGGGCCTCGCCGAAGCCGTACTTCTGCATGCCGACCAGATCGGCGTGGCCGGGCCGGGGACGGGTCAGGGGGGCGCCGCGTCCGCGCGCGGACGTGGTCTCCACCGGTGCGGGACTCATCACCTCGGCCCACTTGGGCCATTCAGTGTTGCCGATCCGCAGGGCAACCGGTCCGCCCATGGTGAGGCCGTGGCGCACGCCGCCCGAGATGTTCAGTTCGTCCTGCTCGAACTTCTGGCGCGCGCCTCGGCCGTAGCCGAGTTTGCGGCGTGCCAAGTCGAGGCGGATCGCATCTAGAGTAACCGGGATTCCAGCGGGCAAACCCTCGACAATGGCGATGAGTTCGGGGCCGTGGGACTCTCCGGCGGTGAGCCAACGAAGCATGACCACTATCCTGTCACAGCCTTCCCGGTCAGGGCGCCGCGCATGGCGTGCAGCACCACGTCCTCATTCGGGAGCGGCTCGAACGGGTTGCCGGAGACGAAGATGCGCACCTGGATCAGGGCCTGGTGCAGCAGCATCCCCTCTCCGGACACCGCGGTGCCGCCCACCGACGACCAGGACCGGGCGAGGGCGCTGGGCCAGGGGGAATAGCTGACGTCGAACAGGAGCGCCTGCCGGCGCAGCCCGGCGGGAAACTCGGCGCCCGGGTCGCTGCCCCCGGGCAGGGTGCTGATCACCAGCTCGCTGACGCGGGCAGGGTCGGGCAGGTCGGTGAGCGGGTATACCCGTACCACGACCCCGAGGCTCTGCCCCAGTTCGACCAGATCGGCCGCCTTCGCCGGGGTACGCACGAGCACGTCGACCAGCTCCGCGCCCAGCTCAGCCGCGGCGACCAGGGCGGATGCCGCGGTGGCGCCGGCGCCGAGCAGGCACACGTGCACCGCGCGGCGCACTCCGGCTTCGGCAAGGGCACGCACCAGGCCGGTGACGTCCGTGTTGAAACCCTGCAACGTTCGCCTGCCGTCGGCTTCACCGAACAGCACCGTGTTGACGGAGCCGGTCTGAGCGGCGACCCGGTCGATGCCGTCGAGCTGCGCCTGGACCTCGTGCTTGAGGGGCATCGTGAGGGAGAGGCCGCGCCAGTCTGCGCCCCGGGACGCGAGGAAGTCCGGCAGTCCGCCCGCCGGCACCCGCACGGCGTCGTAGCGCCAGTCCAGGCCGAGCGCCTGGTACGCGGCCCGGTGCAGTGCCGGGGAGAGGGAATGCTCGACGGGCGAGCCCAGCACCGCGAGACGACGCACGCGGGCAGAGTCACGGGCGGGGGCCGGCACGGATGCTTCGGGCTCAACCATATTCGGGGTGCTCGTCCATCCAGGCCAGCCATTTGTTCACGGCGGCGTCGTGCTCCGCGATCGTGGTGGAGAAGATCGTCTCCCCCGTGTCGAGGTTCCAGGACACGAAGTACAGCCAGGTGCCGTCGGCGGGGTTCACGGCGGCGTCGATCGCGATGTCGCCGGGGTTCGAGATCGGCCCCACGGGAAGCCCGGGGTGCACATAGGTGTTGTAGGCGTTGGCGGCGTCGGCGCGTTCGGCATCCGTTGTCTTCACCCGGTCGGTCGCCCCGGTCCCGTAGGCCACGGTAGCGTCGGACTGCAGGAGCCCGCTCTGCCACTTTGCCGGGTCGAGCCGGTTCAGGAACACGCGCGAAACCTTGTAGAAATCCTCCGTGAGCCCCGCTTCGCGTTGGATCAGGGCCGCGACAACGATGGTCTTCCAGCGGTTCTCGGGCGCGACCTCGGCAGCGTCGAGAGCCTCGAACTGTCGGTCGACGAGCGTGCGGATGGCCTCGGGCGCCGTGGTCTCCGGGGGGAACGTGTAGGTGGCCGGGAACAGGAACCCCTCGAGGGTGGTTGCCTCGCCCGGCAGGCCGTAGGGCTCGACGTCGGCGGCCGCGGCCTCGAGATCGACCAAGGGAATGCTGGTGCCCTCGCTGATCAGCTGGAGCACCGAGGCAGTCGTGGTTCCCTCGGGTATCACCACGGTCTGTTCGAGCTTGTTGTCCGGGTCGAGCAGGGCGTCGAGGGCGGCACGGCCGCTCATCTTGCCGGCCAAACGATAGGCGCCGGGCTGGAAGACGGGTGCCGGGCTCTCCGCGCGGAGCACCTCGTAGAACGCGTCGTAGCTCTTCACCACGTCCTGGGCGAGGAGGGAGTTCGCGACGTCCTGACCGGTTTCACCGTCGTGGATCATCACGATGACCTCGTCGCCTCCGGCGCCGTCGTAGTCCGCCGGGCCCTGCACCATGCCGATCACGGTGCCGATCGGCTCCTGGAGCAGGAGGGCGGCGGCACCGGCGAGTCCGGCCAGGATCAGGAAGACGATCAGGCAGCCCCAGGCGCCCCGGCGGCCCCTCTTCTGCGGCACCGGAGCGGAGTCCAGCAGGGCGCGACGACTGGACCGGGTGCCTTCGCCCCGTGACTCACGGATGGCCCGACGCGAACTGAGAGGGTCCGCCGGGTCGATGGGGCTTGTCGGGTCGCCCGGCTCGGCCGGGGCTCCGGTGCTGTCGGCGGGAGGCGGTGTCATCGTTGAGGCTGCCCTTCATTCGGTGCGGCAGCTGGCGGGGACCCGGCTGGAAACTGGTCGCGCACGAGATCGACGGCGGTGCCGGCGGGTGTGCCCAGGGTGCGTTCGGTGTCGAGGGCATGCTGGAGGATGATGACCGCGGCGACTTGGTCGATCACGGGTTTTTGGGTTTTGGCCTTCCGCCCCGCGGAGCGCAGGACCGACTGCGCCGCGACGGTGGAAAGGCGCTCATCGACCAGGCGAACCGGAACGGCCAGGGACCGGGCCAGCAGCTCGGCGAACCCCACCGCATCGTTGGTCGACGCCGTGCGGTTGCCGGAGAGCGCGAGCGGCAGCCCGACCACCACCTCAACGGCGTCGAGCTCGGCCACCACGGCCACGATCCGGGCCACGTCCAGGCTGCCGGAGTGGTCGCGGCCCACGGTCTCGACCGGGATCGCCAGCAGGCCGTGCGCGTCGCTGCGGGCCAGGCCGATCCGGGCTTTCCCGACGTCGACTCCCACCCGCACACCGTGACGCATGGTTCAGCCTGCTACGGCGGATCGAACGGCCGCGAGGGCGTTCGGGATGGCTGCTGCGTCGGTGCCGCCGCCCTGGGCGAGGTCGTCCTTGCCGCCGCCGCCGCCGCCGAGGATGCCGGCGACCTGCTTCGCCAGGGCTCCCGCACGCTGGCCGGCCTCCCGGGCCGCGGGGTTGGTGGCCACGATGACGACGGGCTTGTCGGCGACCACGGCCGCGAGGGCTACGACCGCCGGCGTGCTGCCGAGCTGCGTGCGGGTGGCCATGACCAGCATCCGCAGGTCGTCAGCGGAGCCCAGCGTGCCGACCTGCTCGGCCACGACATTGACGGAACCGGCCAGCTTTGCCGAGGCGACGAGGGCCGGCACCCTGTCGGAGAGGGCCCGCGCCTCGAACGCGGCGATCTTCTTCTCGGCGGCCTTGAGGCTCTGCACGAGCTCGTTGATGCGCTCTGGCAACTGCTCCCGCGGCGTCTTCAGGTGTGAGGTCAGCTGGGAGACGAGGGCGCGCTCGGTGGCCAGGTCGCGGAAGGCCTCGAGGCCGACCAACGACTCCACCCGGCGGTTCGTGGAACCGACAGAACCCTCGCTGACAAGGTTGATCATGCCGATCTCGGCGCTGGAGGCGACGTGGGTTCCCGCGCAGAGTTCGCGAGACCAGGGGCCGCCGATATCGACGACGCGCACTCGGTCGCCGTACTTCTCGCTGAACAGGGCCATCGCGCCGAGCGCCTTCGCCTCGGCCAGGGGCAGCTCCCGGGTGAGCACGGGCAGGTTGTCCCGGATGGCGTTGTTGGAGATCTCTTCGATCTCGCTTCGGGTCGCCGGGGACAGTGCCTGGTTCCAGGAGAAGTCGAGGCGGAAGAAGCCGGCCTTGTTGTACGAGCCGGACTGGTGGGCGTTCGGGCCGAGCACCTGGCGGAGGGCGGCATGCAGCACGTGTGTGCCGGAGTGCGCCTGTCGGGCACCGCGGCGCCAGTCGGGGTCGACGACGCTGGTGGCGGAGTCCCCGACGCCGACTTCGCCGGTCCGCACCTGAACCTTGTGACTGATCAGGCCCTTGACGGGCTTCTGCACGTCGAGCACCTCGAGCTCGTAGCCGGTGCCCACGATCAAACCGGCATCGGCCTCCTGGCCGCCGGACTCCGCGTACAGGGCCGTCTCGGCGAGGATCACCTCGGCGATGTCACCGGAGACGGCGCGGTCGACGGAGAGACCGTTGACGATGATCCCAAGCACGCTGGATTCGGTCTGCAGAGCGTCGTAGCCCGTGAAGACGGTCTCCCCCGCCGCGCGGAATGCGCTGTAGACCGACAGGTCGGCGAGGTGCGTCTTCTTGGCCTTGGCGTCGGCCTTGGCCATCGCGCGCTGCTTGGCCATCAGCGTGTCGAAGGCCTCGCGGTTGACGCTGAGCCCGGCCTCCTCGGCCATCTCGAGGGTGATCTCGATCGGGAAGCCGTAGGTGTCATGCAGGAGGAACGCGGTGTCGCCCGGCAGAACGACCTTGTCGGCCTTCTTGGTCTTCGCGACGGCGAGGTCGAGCACGGCGCTGCCACTGGCGAGGGTGCGCAGGAAGGTCTCCTCTTCGGCATACGCAGCCTGGCTGATGCGGGCGTAGTCCGCCTTGATCTCGGGGTACGCGCCGGCCATGGCGTCGCGCGAGGCCGGAAACAATTCGGGAAAGGTCGCGGCGTCGACGCCGAGGAGGCGCATGGCGCGCACGCTGCGGCGCATCAAGCGGCGCAGGATGTACCCGCGGCCCTCGTTGGACGGCATCACTCCGTCGCTCATCAGCATCAGGGACGACCGCACATGGTCGGCGACGATGCGCATCCGCACGTCGTCGTCGTGGACGGCCCCGTAGCGGCGACCGGACAGTTCCGCGGCCCGGTCGAGGACCGGGCGCACCTGGTCGATCTCGTACATGTTCTGAACGCCCTGTTTGAGGAAGGCGACACGTTCGAGCCCCATGCCGGTGTCGATGTTCTTCTTCGGCAGGTCGCCGAGGATGACAAAGTCGTTCTTGCTGGTGCCCTCGCCGCGGAGGTACTGCATGAAGACGAGGTTCCAGATTTCGACGTACCGGTCGTCGTCGGTGGCCGGGCCGCCGTCGATGCCGTAGGCCGGGCCGCGGTCGAAGAAGATCTCGGAGCAGGGTCCGGCGGGCCCGGGCTGACCGGTCGACCAGTAGTTGGAGTCCATGCCGAGACGCTGGATGCGGTGCTCGGGCAGGCCGAGGGCGCGCCAGTACCGAAAGGCCTCGTCGTCGTCCTCGTAGACGGTGACCCAGAGGTCCTTCTCGGCGAAGCCGTAGCCGCCGTCGGCATCCGAGCTGGTGAGCAGCTCCCAGGCGTAACCGATCGCCTGTTCCTTGAAGTAGTCGCCGAACGAGAAGTTGCCGTTCATCTGGAAGAAGGTGCCGTGACGCGGGGTCTTGCCGACCTCTTCGATGTCGTTGGTGCGGATGCATTTCTGAACACTCGTCGCTCGCGGGTAGGGGGGCGGCACGAGACCGGTCAAATACGGTACGAACGGAACCATCCCGGCCACCGTGAACAGGAGTGTGGGGTCGTCGCTGACAAGCGAAGCGGAGGGGACGACGGTGTGACCGCGATCGGCAAAGAAGTCGAGCCAGCGCCCGCGAATTTCAGCAGTCTGCATTAGTTCCGTAGTTCGTTGTAGTGAAAAAGATATGGATGATACCTACCTGGCGAGCACATACTTGGCGAGTACTTACTTGGCAAGTTTTTCGATCGTGATTTCGGTCTCCGACTCGATGTCGCCGATGGCATCCCGCAGCTCGGCCTCACGCTTGCGGTAGCCGTCCGAGATGGCCTCACCGAACTCGCGCGCTTTGGTGTCCAGATCGGCGAAGAATTGCTTCCCCTGACGCGTCTTGCCGGCTTCGCGGGCGATGAGCAGCCCCGTGGTGACACCGACGACAAACCAGATGAAATTCTTCATAGCAATGCTCCCTGAATATGTGTGGAGACCCTGAAAAGTGGTGAAAAGGTCGGTTCACGGCGGTTGAACGTCTGGAACGACCGTCTGACCGGCGAATCCCTGACGGGCCGGCTCCGCTCCAGAGTACCCGACTACCTGTGGCGGCGGCGGCGGGTGCCGCCCGGGCGGGCAGCCCTCAGCGCCGCGCGAACCCCCGCGGAGAAGCCGGCCAGTTTGACCAGCGGGCCGCCGACGGTCGCCGCGACGAGGGCGACCAGGGCGGAGACGTTGCCCGTGACATCCGCCACGTTCGAGGTGATGGTGTCCACCCGGGCCAACTGCGCGTTGGTCTCCTGAATGGTCTTGGTGGATTCCTCGAGCAGTGGGGTGACGGTGTGGGTCAGGTCGCGGATGGCCACCGTCGTCTCGTCGAAGACGCGGCCGAGCTTGACCAGGGGCAGGGCCAGGAACCCGACCAACATCAGGAAGGCAGCGGCGAACACGAGCCCGACAATATCTCCACCAGACATTGACCAACCATCCATTCCAGATTCGACATTCACGAGCTTGGTGCGCGTACGCAAAGAGCGGACCACCCCAGGGTGATCCGCTCTCCAGCGTAGTTCAGTTGCAGCGCCTGACGGCGGTGCGGGTGAAAAGGAGCCTAGCGGGCCGCGTAGTACTCGACGACGAGCTGGACTTCACAGGTCACGGGGATTTCGATGCGCTTCGGGCGGCGCACGAGGCGGGCCTGCAGCTTGTCGATCTCGACCTCGAGGTAGGCGGGGAGCTTGGGCAGAACGTCGACGTGACCGCCGGCGGCTGCGACCTGGAACGGCTCCATGGCCTCGCTCTTGGGCTTGACGTGGATGAGCTGTCCCGGCTTCACGCGGAAGGAGGGACGATCGACCAGCTGGCCGTCGATCAGGATGTGACGGTGCACGATCATCTGACGGGCCTGGGCGGTGGTGCGGGCGATCGCGGAGCGAACGAGAAGAGCGTCGAGACGGGTCTCGAGGATCTCGACGAGGTTCTCACCGGTCAGTCCCTGGGCACGGCGAGCTTCCTCGAACGCGATCTTGAGCTGGGCTTCGCGGATGCCGTACTGGGCGCGTAAGCGCTGCTTTTCGCGGAGGCGGACAGCGTAGTCGGAGTCGGTCTTGCGCTTGGTGCGACCGTGCTCGCCCGGGGCGTACGGACGCTTCTCCAGATAGCGCGCGGCCTTCGGGGTCAGGGCGATGCCCAGGGCCCGCGAGAGGCGGGTCTTACTGCGGGTACGTGACTTGGTAGACACGGTGTCCTTTCGATGGAACTGCAAACAAGGGGAAACCAGGGCGGCGGCCGCGCGATGAGACAGCACGGGCTCAACGTCATGGGAGTTCAGAGGGGTGGTGCCACGGGACGCCCGGCTACAGGGCGAAACCATCAAATCCGGAATCGGACGCAGCCGCATGCCGATTCCATTTGTAGGCAGCGTTCAGGTTAGCACATCGGGTTGTTCGGCCGTTCCGTTCAGCGGGCACGGATGATCTTGCGCAACTTGGCGAGGCGGGCCGAGACCTCGCGCTCGTGGCCATGCTCGGTGGGCTCGTAATAGCGCACCTCGGCGAGCTCGTCCGGCGGGTACTGCTGGGCCAGCACGCCGAGGGCGTCGTCGTGGGGATACTTGTAGCCCTTGCCGTGGCCGAGGCGTTTGGCGCCTGGGTAGTGCGCATCCCGCAACGGTTTGGGCACCCGGCCGGTCTTGCCGTTCCGCACGTCGGCGATCGCCGCATCCAGGGCCATGTAGGCCGCGTTGGACTTGGGTGCGGTGGCCAGGTGCACGACGGCCTGGGCGAGCGGGATGCGGCCCTCGGGCATGCCGATGTATTGCACGGCGTCGGCGGCGGCGATGGCGATCACCAGCGCCTGCGGGTCGGCCATGCCGATGTCTTCGGAGGCCAGCACGATGATGCGGCGGCAGATGAACCGGGGATCTTCGCCGGCCTCGATCATGCGCGCGAGATAGTGGAGGGACGCGTCGACATCCGAGCCGCGTACCGATTTGATGAAGGCGCTGATGACGTCGTAGTGCTCGTCGCCGTTGCGATCGTAGCGCAGAAGCGCACGGTCGACAGCGAGGGCGACCACCTCGGTGGTGATGACCGGCTTCGCGTCGGACTCGGCGTCGACGGAGGACGCCGCCGCCACCGACCCAGCTTCCAGGGCGGTCAGCGCCCGTCGGGCGTCACCGGACGCGAGCCGGATGATCGCGGCCCTGGCTTCGGGGTCGAGCACGAACCGGTCGGCCAGGCCGCGCGGGTCGACCACGGCCCGGTCGACAACGACAGCGAGGTCGTCGTCGCTGAGCGTTTCGAGGGTGAGCAGTAGGGAGCGGGACAGCAGCGGCGAGATGACGGAGAAGGACGGGTTCTCGGTGGTGGCGGCCACGAGGATGATGACCCCGTTCTCCACCCCGGGCAGGAGAGCGTCCTGCTGCGCCTTGCTGAACCGGTGGATCTCGTCCAGGAAGAGCACGGTGGAGAGTCCGTAGAGGTCCCGGCTGGTGCGCGCCTCTTCCATTACCTGGCGCACGTCCCGCACTCCGGCCGACACGGCGGACAGCTCGACGAACCGGCGGCCCGAGCTGCGCGCGATGGCCTGGGCCAGGGTGGTCTTGCCGGTGCCGGGCGGGCCCCACAGGATGACGGAGATCGCGCCCTGCTCCCCTGTCTTGTCACTGGCCAGGCTGACCAGCGGGGAGCCCGGTGTGAGCAGATGCTTCTGACCGGCGACCTCCTCGAGGCTCGTCGGGCGCATCCGTACGGCGAGGGGTGTGGCCCCGCTGCGCAGTCCCGGTTGTGAATCCACCATGGGTCCAGCGTAGTTTGTGCCGGTGACCGGGCCGATCCTGAACCGGTGCTGCCCGGAGCGGATGTTTGTTTGCCCTCTCCGGGTTGCGTAGAGTTCAACATGGTTCGGGCGCCAGACGCTGGAGCCGTCCCCGTTCGATCGGGCCTTCCGATGGAGGCCGCCTGGAGGCTACGACGTGGTACCGAACAAGAAGCAAGAACGTGAAGCCCGCGAGGCGCGCGTGCGTGTACGCGCCTTTCAGGCCCGGCGTTCGGTGAATGCGCACCAAGTGAAGCGGCGCCGGCGGGACAACCTCATCGCCGGCGTCAGCGTGGCCGTGGTCGTGGCGCTGGCCGTCGGCGCCCAGGTGCTGTTCTTCACCGGAGGCCCCGGCAGCCCGGCACCCTCCGTGGCCGACACCGCTTCCCCCTCCGCGTCGGCCGCACCGTCCGACAGCGCGAACAGCGGCGAGGTGCCGCCCAGCACCCTGGCGGAAGACCGCACCTGGACCGGCACGCTGGCCCTCAACGGCATTCCGCTCGAGATCGAGCTCGATGGAGCCCTCGCCCCTCAGGCGGTGTCCTCGACCATCAACCTGATCACCACCGGCTTCTACCAGGACGTGACCTGCCACCGGCTCACCGACGGCGGTTTCTTCGTGCTGCAGTGCGGGGACCCGACCGGAACGGGATCGGGTGGCCCCGGCTACAGTTATGGACCGATTGAAAACGCCCCGGCCGACGATGTGTACCCGGCTGGCACACTGGCCATGGCCCGCCAGGGCGGCAACGCCTACAGTATGGGCAGCCAGTTCTTCATCGTCTACGACGACACGACCATCCCCGCCGACGCGGTCGGCGGCTACACGGTGCTCGGCCGGGTGACCGATGGACTGGACGAAATCAAAGCGCAGATCACGGCTGCCGGCGTCGCCGACGGCTCTTCGGACGGCACCCCTCAGGTGCCGACCAGCATCACTCAGGTATCAGTTCAGTAGAACAGACGAACAGCGCGCGGGCTTGCAATAGGCTTGACCGGGTATTGGCTCACTTGTGAGCACACAACGACATCGATAAGGTGAGGCTCTTGACTCCGACAGATCAGCAACCATGGGGTCGCGTAGACGAAACCGGCACGGTTTACGTGCGCGAAGCGACAGGCGAGCGCGCCGTGGGACAGTATCCCGACGCGACGCCGGAAGAGGCGCTTGCCTACTTCGAACGGAAATACGTTGAGCTCAACGGCCAGGTCACGCTTCTCGAACAGCGCGCCAAGGGTGGCGCACCTGCCGCAGATATCGCGAAGTCCGTCAAACATCTGACCGAGGCCGTGGCGAACGCCAACGCGGTCGGCAACCTGGCAGCCCTGGCCACCCGCCTGGGTGCCCTCGGCGGCGCGGTGACCGAGCTCACCGAGCAGCAGGGCGCCGAAGCGAAGGCCGCAGCGACCGCCGCCGTCGCCGAGCGTGCCGCGATCGTCGCCGAGGCCGAGGCTCTCGCCGCCGAAGACCCGGCTAAGACGCAGTGGAAGCAGACCAGCGCTGCTCTGGAAGCCCTGTTCGCGAAATGGCAGGCCCACCAGCACGATGCTCCGCGCATTCCCAAGGGCGAGGCCAATGACCTCTGGAAGCGGTTCCGCGCGGCCCGCACCACGATCGAGCAGAACCGCAAGGCATTCTTCGCCGAGTTGGACAGCGCCCACAAGGACGTTCGCAACCGCAAGCAACACCTGATCGAACAGGCCGAGGCCCTCGCCCCCAAGGGCGCCGATGGCATCCCGGGCTACCGCAATCTGCTCGACGAGTGGAAGCTCGCGGGTCGCAGCGGCAAGAAGCAGGACGACGCCATGTGGGCCAAGTTCAAGGCAGCCGGCGACGTGCTTTACTCGGTCAAGTCCGAAATCGACGCGCACGACGACGAGGAGTTCGCGGGAAACCTGACTCTTAAGGTCGAGCTGCTCACCGAAGCCGAACTTCTGCTGGCCGAGACGGACCGCGCCAAGGCGCGCAGCGCGCTGAGCTCCATCCAGCGCCGGTGGGACGCCATCGGCAAGGTTCCGCGCGACTCGGTCAAGTCCATCGAGGACCGCATGCGCAAGGTTGAGGCAGCCGTGCGCAAGCTCGACGACGACCACTGGAAGCGCAACAACCCGGAGACCAAGGCTCGCGCCGAGGGTTTGGCCGGTCAGCTGAACGATGCCATCGTCAAGCTCGAGGCCGAACTGGCCGCGGCGCGAGCCGGCGGGGATGCCGCGGCGATCACGGAAGCCACCGAGGCTCTCGAGACCCGCAAGGCGTGGCTGAAGGCCATCGGCCAGTAGCCCGGCCGTCCACAGCACGACCAGCGGGGATCTGTCCACAGATCCCCGCTTTTTGTGGGCGGGAGAACACGCCCGGCGCACGCTGAGTCGATGAACCCACAATCGATGAACTCACGCCTTCCCGTGGTGCTCTCTGCCCAGGACCTGCCGCTTGCGGAGCTGTGCGGCGCCCGTCTCGACGGGGAACTCTTCACCCTGGGCGACTTTTGGTGCCCGGTCGACGAGGTCGATGACCGGGTGCGACGCGCCCGAGCCGTCGGGTTGCTGCTTGCGTCCCCAAGGGCCATCGCCGAGCGGATGACCGCTGCCTGGATCTACGGTCTGGCGCCGGAACCTCGCCGCCACCACTTCTGCGTGCAGAGTTCCGCCCGAATGAAACTGGTCCCGTCACCCCGAATGCAGATCCGCGAGGTGAGCTGCCCGTCCGACCAGCTTCAGGCGATCTCCGGCCTCCGGGTCACGCTGCCCCTGCGCACCGCCGTCGACCTCGTCCGCTGGCACGACGAGCCCACCGACGGTGACCGGGTTGCCCTGATCGCCGCCCTGCTGCGCCTGGCCGGCTGCACCAGCACCGACCCGGCGAGTCGCCTATGCGCGGCACCCAACCTGCCGTTCAAGGCTCCGGCCCTCACCCGACTGCGGGAGGTGCAACGGTACCTCGACGAGCATCCGCGCCCCACCTGATGTCTCTACCGGGAGGCCAATGCGAGCTGAATGGCCGCTCAGCCCTCGTTGACGCGATAGACGTCATAAACGGCGTCGATACGGCGCACCGCATTGAGCACGCGATCGAGGTGCGTGGTGTCGCCCATCTCGAAGACGAACCGGCTGATCGCGAGTCGGTCGGAGGAGGTGTGCACCGTCGCCGACAGGATGTTGACGTGATGCTCCGACAGCACCCGGGTGACGTCGGAAAGCAGCCCGGAGCGGTCGAGAGCCTCGATCTGGATCTGCACCAGGAACAGGCTCTTGGAAGTGGGCGCCCAATCGACGTCGATCATGCGCTCGGGTTCCTTGAGCAGGGACTGCACGTTGCGACAGGATGCCTGGTGCACCGATACCCCAGCGCCGCGCGTGATAAACCCCACGACTTTGTCGCCCGGCACGGGAGTGCAGCACCGGGCAAGCTTCACCAGGATGTCGGGGGCGCCGCGCACGAGGATGCCCGAGTCGCTGTTGCGGAGCGTCTGGGTGCGGCCGTGGGGCGCGAACGGCAGGTCCGTGGCGTCGCTCTCCTCGACGCTCTGCAGGGTGGCAACCACCTTCTCCAGCACCGACTGCGTCGACACATGCCCCTCGCCGACGGCGGCGTACAGCGCAGAGACGTCTTCATACTTCATCACCGCGGCAACCTCGGCGAAGGAGTCCTGGTTCATCAGTTTCTGCAGCGGCAGGTTCTGCTTGCGCATAGCGCGTGCGATGGCGTCGCGGCCCTGCTCGATCGCCTCGTCGCGGCGCTCCTTGGTGAACCACTGGCGGATCTTGTTGCGAGCCCTGGGGCTCTTGACGAAGTTCAGCCAGTCCTTGCTCGGCCCGGAGTCGGGATTCTTCGACGTGAACACCTCGACGACGTCACCGGTGACGAGAGGGCTCTCCAGCGGGACGAGGCGCCCGTTGACCTTGGCGCCCATGGTGCGATGGCCGACCTCGGTGTGCACGGCGTAGGCGAAGTCGACCGGGGTGGCGTCGGCCGGCAGACCGATCACCCGGCCCTTGGGGGTGAAGACGTAGACCTCTTTGGCGCCGATCTCGTAGCGCAGCGAGTCGAGGAACTCTCCCGGGTCGGCCGTTTCGGCCTGCCAGTCGGAGATGTGGGCGAGCCAAGCCATGTCGGTGTCGCTCTGCGGGCCCGGACCGGAACTCTTGCCGGTGGTCTGCTCCTTGTACTTCCAGTGCGAGGCCACGCCGAATTCGGCGCGCTGGTGCATTTCCTGGGTGCGGATCTGGATCTCCACGGCGCGCCCGCTCGGGCCGAGAACCGTGGTGTGCAGCGACTGGTACAGGTTGAATTTGGGGGTGGCGATGTAGTCCTTGAACCGGCCGGGAAGCGGCGTCCACCGGGCGTGGATTGCGCCGAGAACCGCGTAGCAGTCCCGCACCGAGTTGACGAGAACTCGAATGCCGACCAGGTCGTAGATGTCGTCGAACTCGCGCCCGCGCACGACCATCTTCTGGTAGATCGAATAGTACTGCTTGGGCCGGCCGGCGACCTTGCCCCGGATGCGGGCGGCCTTCAGGTCGTCGACGATCGAGTCGATGACGTGCTGCACGAACTCTTCGCGCTGCGGAGTGCGCTGCTTGACAAGACTGTCGATCTCGGCGTAGAGCTTGGGGTACAGCACCGCGAACGAGAGGTCTTCGAGCTCCCACTTGATGGCCTGGATGCCCAGGCGATGCGCGAGCGGCGCGTAAATCTCCAGCGTCTCGGTCGCCTTCCGAACCGCGGACTCGGCAGGCACGAATCCCCACGTGCGCGCGTTGTGCAGCCGGTCGGCGAGCTTGATGATCAGCACACGAATGTCCTTAGACATCGCCACGATCATCTTGCGCACGGTCTCGGCCTGGGTGCTGTCGCCGTACTTGACCTTGTCCAGCTTGGTGACGCCGTCGACCAGCATGGTGATCTCGTCGCCGAAATCGTGCCGCAACTGGTCGAGAGTGTACTCGGTGTCCTCCACGGTGTCGTGCAGCAGTGCCGCCGAGACGGTCTTGGGGCCGATGCCCAGATCCGCCAGGATCTGCGCGACCGCGACCGGATGTGTGACGTACGGCTCTCCGCTGCGGCGAAACTGGCCCTCATGCGCCTGCTCCGCGGTGACGTAGGCCCGCTCGATGATCGAGAGGTCCACCTTGGGATGGTGCATCCGCACGGTCTTCAGCAGCGTGTCGACCGCGCCGACCGGCTGGGCCCGGGAAAAGATCCGAGGCACGAGGCGCCGCAAGGATGCCGGCGGGAGCGGAGCCGGGTAGGCAGGAGGAGTCGTCAGTTCGGTCATCTGGCCACCTCCATCCGCTTGATCAATTATTACTGCTCCCGAGCCGGATCGGGTACCACTTCCGGCTCGGGTGCGGGCCTCCTCCGGCGGTGATCGGGACCGACTAGGTGCTGACTTCGGCGGCCACCTTCAGCGCGGGGCCGGCCTTCGCCCGCTGGGCGAGAACCTTCTGGTCGGCCCGGCGCACGGCCGGCTCCGCGGAGCGGATTTGAGCGTACAGCGGCGACGCGATGAAGATCGTCGAGTAGGCGCCGGCGACGATGCCGATCAGAAGTGCCAACGAGATGTCCCGAAGGGTTCCTGCCCCGAGCACGAGCGTTCCGATGAAGAGGATCGAGGCGACCGGCAGCACCGCGACGACGGAGGTGTTGATCGAGCGCACCAGGGTCTGGTTGACGGCCAGGTTCACGGATTCGGCCAACGTGCGCGTCTCGGCGCCCGCCTCCGAGGTGTTCTCGCGGATCTTGTCGAAGACCACGACCGTGTCGTAGAGCGAGTAGCCGAGGATCGTGAGAAATCCGATCACGGCGGCCGGGGTGATTTCGAAACCGGTGATGCCGTAGATCCCGGCGGTGATGACGAGGTCGTGCATCAGCGCGGTCATGGCCGCGACCGACATCTTCCAGGTGCGGAAGTACAGTGCCATGCCGATGGCGGCGAGCACGAGGAAGATGAGGAGTCCGCGCACGGCCTGGCCGGTGATGTCCTGGCCCCAGACCGGACCGATGAAGGACGCGGTGACCTGCTCGATCGGCACGGCGTAGGCATCCGCCAGCGCGGCGCGAATCTCCCGAGTCTCGTCGCTGGTGAGCTGGTCGGTCTGCACGCGGATGCCGGTGGTGCTGACGCTCGACACCCTGGGCGTCGCCAACGGGACGACCTCGGTCACGGCATCGGCGGCAGCTCGCTGGTCCTGGTCGGCGACCTGGGAGATCTTGAACTCGGAGCCTCCCGTGAACTCGATGCCGAAGACGAAGCCGCCACGCAGCTGGGGAACGACGATGGCCACGAAGAGTGCCACGACCGCGACCAGGTACCAGGTCTTGCGCCGCCCGACGATGTCGAACGAGCGCTTGCCGGTGTGCAGGTCGTTGCCGAACTGGGAAAAGCTAGCCATTAGGAATCCTTCCCGTCGGTCGTTCGATCCGCACTGGAACCGACGAGTTCTGACGCCTTGCGCTCGGCGATGGTCTGGCGCTTGGCTGCCTCACGGCTGGCCGAGGACAGTTTGGCGGAAGGGAGGTCATCCGAGGGACGGAATTTCGCCCGCCCGCGGTAGGTCGCGCCCAGGGCCCGCGGGTCGAGGCCGCTGAACTTGTGTCCGTCGCTGAAGAACTTCGTGCGCGCCAGCAGCTGGAGCATCGGGTGGGTGAAGAGCATGACCACGAGCACGTCGACGAGGGTGGTCAGCCCCAGGGTGAGGGCGAAGCCCTTGACGTTGCCGACGGCGACGATGAACAGGACGCCGGCGGCCAAGATGTTGACCGCGTCGGAGGCGAGGATGGTGCGCAGGGCGCGCTTCCAGCCGGCCTCGACGGAGGATTCGAGCCCTCGTCCGTCCCGCAGCTCATCACGCACCCGCTCGAAGTAGACGATGAAGGAGTCGGCGGTGATGCCGATCGCGACGATCAGACCCGCGACGCCGGCCAACGACAGCCGGTAGCCCTCGCGCCAGGACAGGATCGTGATCAGCAGGTAGGTGATGATCGCGGCGACCGTGAGCGACGCCACGGTGACGAGGCCGAGCAGGCGATACTGGATCAGCGAGTAGAGCACGACCAGTACGAGTCCGATCAGGCCTGCGATCAGGCCGCCGGTGAGCTGGCTCGAGCCCAGGGTCGCCGAGATGGTGTCCTGGCTCTGCACCGTGAAGCTGATCGGCAGGGCGCCGAACTTGAGCTGGTCGGCGAGGGCCTTCGACGAGTCCTGGTCGAAGTCACCGCTGATCTGCGCGTTGCCGTCGGTGATGGCCGCCAGGGTGCGCGGGGCCGAGATGACGTTGCCGTCGAGCACGATCGCGAACTGGTTCTGCGCTGCGGTGAGCGCATTCAGCCGGGTGCTGACGTCGGCGAAGGCCTTGGTTCCGGTTCCGTCGAAGGTGATGTTGACGACCCATTCACCGGTCGTGGCGCCGCTCTGCGTGGTCTGCTGGCCGTTGGTCGCGTCGGAGACGTTCTCGCCGCTGACTTCGACCGGGCCGAGGATGTACTTGATGGAGCCGTCGGCCTCACAGGTGACAAGCGGCTCCGCCGCCGGTGCCACATTGGTGGTATCGATCTTGCTGCAATCGAAGGCCTCGTACTGGGCCTGGAGCGCGGGGGTGATCCAGTTCAGGTCGCTCCCGTCGGTGGGCACCGCGGTCGGGGTGCTTTCCAGACTCGGGTCGACCGTGGGGGTCGGTACCGGGGTCGCGACCCCGTCCTCTCCGACAACGTTTTCACCGACGCTGGCCGCGGACGGGGCACCGGCCACGAGCACCGGGCGGAACTCGAGCTTGGCTGAGGACTCGATTCGGTTGATCGTCGCGTCGTCCGGCACGCCGGGGATGGACACGACGATGTTCTGGCCGCCCTGGGTGTTGATCTCCGCCTCGGAGACGCCTGCCGAGTCGATGCGCTGCCGAATGATCTTCACGGCCTCGTTGAGCTGCTCCGAGGAGACGGACTGCCCGGACTCGAGCTTCGGCGCGAGGATGATCTGCGTGCCGCCCTCGAGGTCCAGTGCCAGCTTGGGCGTCCAGGATCCGCCGCCGGTGAGCACGCCGGCCGTGTTGAGCGCAATCAGGCCGACGATGATCACACCCAGCCACGTGAGGGAACGCCAGGCCTTCTTGGCCGGAGACGACTTTGCCACCAGAGAACTCAGCTTTCTATGCTCATGCTCATGCCCGCGCCGAGGCGCGGGCATGGAGAGGGATTGGTTAGGCGTCGCCCTTTTTAGGCTCTTCGTCGGTGTCGGCGACGCGCTGACCGAAGTCAGGTTCGCCCATAACGGTGGCGCTGCCCTGGTTCAGCTCGGCGACGCCCTCATCTTCGGGCTCGGCCACGATCGGTTCCACCACGCGGGCGATGGTCTGACGGTGCAGCTGCACGACGGTTCCCGGAGCGATCTCGAGGGCAACCTTGTTCGCCTCCTCGTCAATCGCGAGAATGGTTCCGTACATGCCGAAGTTGGTCATGACCTCGGCGCCGACGACCATCTGGGCCTGCAGGGCAGCGAGGTCCTTCTGGCGTTTGCGGCTGTTGCGGAACATGAAGAACACGAGCGCCGCGAGAACGGCGAGCATGACGAGAGTCAACGGATCCATAAAACTGTGGGACCTTCCGGTTGCGGCGCGAGGGCCGAAGTCTGTGCGTCTGGCTCGGGGGAACCAGCACGAGTGGTTCGAAGCGAACCAACTCGAATTATAGGTCATCCAGCATAAGAGGGATTGGCGGCCCGCCCACCAGAGGCGCCGTCAGGCCGAAATGCCGCCACGCTTCCGCGGTCGCCACCCGGCCGCGCGGGGTGCGCATCAGGAAGCCGATCCGCACCAGGAACGGCTCCACGACGGCCTCGATGGTCTCGGACTCCTCCCCCACGGACACCGCGAGCGTGTTCAGACCCACCGGCCCTCCCCCAAAACGGGTCAGGATGATGCGCATCACCTCCCGGTCGAGCCGGTCGAGCCCGATGGCGTCGACGTCGTACAGCTCGAGAGCCGCGTGCACCGCGGCCACATCGGCGTCTCCACCGTGCACCAGCGCGTAGTCCCGCACCCGCCGGAGCAGGCGGTTGGCGATTCTGGGCGTGCCGCGGCACCGACCGGCGATCTCGGCGGTGGCGGCCGTGTCGATCGACAGGTCGAGCAGCTTGGCTGCCCGGCCGAGCACCTGCTCGAGTTCGTCGTCGGTGTAGAACTCGAGGTGGGCGGTGAAGCCGAACCGGTCGCGCAGTGGGTTGGGCAGCAGTCCGGACCGGGTCGTGGCGCCAACCAGGGTGAACGGTGCCAGGTCGAGGGGAACCGAGGTGGCGCCGGCGCCTTTGCCGACCATGATGTCGATGCGGAAGTCCTCCATCGCCAGATAGAGCATCTCCTCGGCCGAGCGGGCCATGCGGTGGATTTCGTCGATGAACAGCACCTCGCCGGGCACCAGCGAGGAGAGTACCGCCGCCAGATCACCGGCGTGCTGGATGGCCGGGCCGCTGGACATCCGCAGCGGGCGGTTGCCCTCGTAGGCGATGATCATGGCCAAAGTGGTCTTGCCGAGTCCGGGCGGGCCGGCCAGAAGGATGTGGTCGGGAGTGCGGCTCTGCATGGTAGCGGCGGTCAGGAGCAGCTGCAGCTGCCCGCGAACCTTCTGCTGGCCGACGAACTCGCCGAGGCTGCGCGGACGGAGGGCACCCTCGAAGGCAAGTTCGGCGTCGCCCCCGAGTTCCGGCTTGGTGAGCTCCACGCCGGGATCTCCGGCCAGACCCTGTGCGCCGGTCACGGGCGACGCTCCGATGCCTGCTGGGCCGGGCCGAGCCTGACGAGTACGAGGCGAAGGAGCGCTGCGACGCCGACCTGCCCGGGTTCCACGGTCTCCGCGAGGGTCTCGTCGACGGCCTCGGCGGCCACCTTCTCCGACCAGCCGAGCCCGATCAGGGCGGCCTGCACGTTCGCCGACACGCTGGTGGGCTCCGGGCGGGCGGATGCCGCGGCCGTGACGGTCACGAACACCTTGCCGGCCAGGGAGAGCACGATCAGTTTGGCCGTTTTCGGGCCGATGCCGCTGACCTTGCGGAAAGCGCCGTCGTCTTCTGCCGAGACGGCCTGCGCGATCTGGACGGGGCTGAGCACCGCGAGTACGCCGAGGGCCGATTTCGGGCCGACCCCGGTGACGCCGACCAAAAGCTCGAAGACCTCGAGTTCGTCGGCGGACGGGAATCCGAAGAGGGTGAGCGAGTCCTCGCGCACGATAAGGGTGGTCGAAAGCCGGGCCTCCGTGCCGACGCGCAGGGAGAGCGCAGTGGCCGGGGTGACCTGTACGGCCAGACCGACTCCCCCGACCTCGATCACGGCCGTGGAACCCACGGCAGACAGGACAAGGCCACGAACGGAAGCAATCACCGCTTCAGACTACGGGGCACCGGCGACACTGCGCTGCGCTCGGCGGCGCGCCACGCCTTCTGGGCCGGGGTCAGGGTGCCGGGGACCACGTCGGCGCTGGTGGGCAGGGTGCCGCCGGCCGCCCCGGTGCGCCAGGCATGGCAGATCGCGATGGCCAGCGCGTCTGCGGCATCCGCGGGCTTGGGCACCTCGGCCAGGCCCAGCACCCGCGCCACCATGGCGCCGACCTGGGCTTTGTCGGCGGACCCGTAGCCGGTGATGGCTGCCTTGACCTCGCTCGGGGTGTGCAGGGTGACCGTCAGCCCACGCTGAGCGGCCAGGAGCAGCGCGACGCCGCTCAGCTGGGCGGTGCCCATCACGGTGCTGACATTGTCCTGAGCGAACACCCTCTCGATGGCGACGACCGCCGGCTTGTGCCGGTCGAGCAGGTCTTCCAGGCCCCGGCTGATCAGCAGGAGCCTCTGCTCGAGCGGCAAGTCCGGCGAGCTGCGCAGCACGGTCACGTCGACCAGGGACGCGGATCGGTTGGCGGCGACGTCTACGATTCCGACGCCGCAGCGGGTCAGCCCGGGATCGATGCCCAGAACCCGGACCGACACAGCGCGCTACTCGGCTTCGGCCTGAAGCTCCGCGACGACCTCGGGCGACACGTCGTAGTTACTGTAGATGTTCTGCACGTCGTCAAGTTCTTCGAGGGCGTCGATCAGTCGGAACACCTTGCGGGCGGTTTCGGCGTCGACCTCTACCTTGAGCTGGGGCACGAACGCGATGTCGGCGGAGTCGTAGTCGATCCCGGCGGTCTGCAGGGCGGTCCGGGTCGGGACGAGATCGTGCGCTTCGCTGAAAACCTCGAACTTCTCACCGTCGTCGACGACCTCTTCGGCGCCCGCGTCGAGCACGGCGAGGAGCACGTCATCTTCGCTGAGGCCGTTGCTCTTCGGCACGACGACGATGCCCTTGCGGTGGAAGTTGTACGCGACGCTGCCGGGGTCGGCCATGTTGCCGCCGTTTCTGGACATGGTGGTGCGCACCTCGGCGGCCGCGCGGTTCTTGTTGTCGGTCAAACACTCGATCATGACGGCGACGCCGTGCGCGGCGTAGCCCTCATACATGATGGTGGTGTAGTCGACTACTTCGCCAGACAGGCCGGCGCCGCGCTTGACGGCACGGTCAATGTTGTCGTTGGGAACAGAGGTCTTCTTGGCTTTCTGGATCGCGTCGACCAGGGTCGGGTTGCCCGACAGGTCGGCGCCACCCATGCGGGCCGCGACTTCGATGTTCTTGATCAACTTGGCGAAGGCCTTGGCCCGACGCGAGTCGGTGACCGCCTTCTGGTGCTTTGTTGTCGCCCACTTGGAATGTCCGGACATAAGTCTCCCGTTGTCTTTGGCTGTCGTGACGTGGCTGTCGATTGGCGCGGAGGTGCCGCCGCCGTGCTGGTCGCTGCACTACTGGTGCCATTGGTCGCTGCACCGTGAGGTGCGCCTCATTCTAACCCGCGATGCCTGATGGGCCGGGCTTCACGCGCCCGGGGCCGCGGCGATCAGTTTGTTCAGGGTGCGGAGGTTGCGGGTGGTGGTGGTCGACCGGTACCGGGCCTTGCCGCTCAGCTTGCTGAACGGACTGTTGATGCCGATGCTTCGGCGCACCTGCCAGTAGAGCACGCCGGTTCCGGGCCGAACCTGCTCCGTTTCCGGGTCCGGTTCCCCAGCCGCCTCGAGCAGTTCGTCGAGCGCGGTCCGCGCCGATCCGAACACGACATACGGATGCCAACCGTCCCGCTCCGCATCGAATGGGAACGCCCGCGCCACCATGTCGAGTGCGTCGACGCCGAGCAGCACGATCCACGCCTGATAACCGAAGTTGTCGGAGAGAGCGCGTTCGATTGTGGCCTTGAGGGCCGCGGCATCCGTCTCGCCCGCCGTGAAGAGCACGTTACCGCTGGCCAGAACCGTGCGGACATCCGTGTAGCCGAGCCCGCGGAACACGGCCCGCAGGTCCGTCATCGTGATCGTGATCCCGTTGACGTTGATTCCGCGCAGGAGCGCCACCCAGCCGGCCATGACCGGAGCCTAGTAGCGGAAGCCGGCGGTGGCCACCTTCTGCAGGAAATAGTCGTGGAACCGGTGCTCCCCGGTGATCTCGGGGTGGAATGAGGTTCCGAGCAGGTTGTCCTGCTCGACCGCGACGCAGCGCCCGTCCGAGAGCGTGGCTATCGCGCGGGCCCGGGTCCCGACGGACTCCACCACGGGGGCGCGGATGAAAATGGCGTGCACCGGCGGCTCACCGAGCACCGGCACGTCGAGGTCGGTCTCGAAAGAGAGCGTCTGCGAACCGAAGGCGTTGCGACGCACGGCGATGTCGAAGCCGCCGATGCTCTGCTGCCCTTCGATCCCGTCGATGACGGTGTCGGCGAGCATGATCAGGCCCGCGCAGGTGCCGTAGACGGGCAGGCCGGCCCGCACGGCCTCGGCCAGCGGTTCCGCCACGCCGAACGCGCGGGCCAGTTTGTCCATGACGCTGGATTCGCCGCCGGGGATCACGAGCCCGCTGATGCGGTCCAGTTCCTCTGGGCGGCGGATGAGTTCGACTTCGGCGCCGAGGGACCGCAGTACCTCGGCGTGCTCACGAAAGTCACCCTGCAGGGCGAGAACTCCAACGCTCACGAACGGGTATCTACCAGCCGCGCTCTGAGAGGCGGTGCGGCGCAGCCAGATCGGACACGTTGATGCCGACCATGGCCTCGCCGAGTCCGCGCGAGACGGATGCGATGACGCTGGGGTCGTCGTAGAAGGTGACGGCCTTGACGATGGCGTTGGCGCGGGCCTGCGGGTTGCCCGACTTGAAGATGCCGGAGCCGACGAATACACCGTCCGCACCCATCTGCATCATCAGGGCCGCGTCGGCGGGGGTGGCCACGCCACCCGCGACGAAGAGCACGACGGGGAGCTTGCCGGTGGCGGCGATCTCGGCGACGAGTTCGTACGGCGCCTGCAGTTCCTTCGCGGCGACGTACAGTTCGTCCTTGGTCAGAGCCGACAGGCGGGCGACCTCACCCTTGATGGTGCGGATGTGCTTCATGGCCTCCGAGACGTCGCCGGTGCCGGCTTCGCCCTTGGACCTGATCATGGCCGCGCCCTCGTTGATGCGGCGAAGCGCCTCACCCAGGTTGGTCGCGCCACAGACGAACGGGACCGTGAAGTTCCACTTGTCGATGTGGTTGACGTAGTCAGCCGGGCTCAGCACCTCGGACTCGTCGATGTAATCGACGTTCAGGGCCTGAAGGATTTGAGCTTCGACGAAGTGGCCGATGCGCGCCTTGGCCATCACCGGGATGGATACCTCGGCGATGATGCTGTCGATCAGGTCGGGGTCGCTCATGCGGGCAACGCCACCCTGGGAACGGATGTCGGCGGGAACGCGCTCAAGGGCCATGACGGCGACAGCACCGGCGTCCTCGGCGATGCGAGCCTGCTCGGCGTTGACGACGTCCATGATGACGCCGCCCTTCATCATGTCGGCGAGACCACGCTTGACGCGGCTCGAACCAAAGGCGGAAGTGGTTTCAGTCATAGCTTTGATTCTATTCCTTGGGTGGTGTCGATTCCGCCCGGCGGGTGCCGGTGGAGGGGTATATACGGCTAGTTGCCATCCTGGGGCCAGCCCTCGGCGACTTCGCGCCGCACATCGCCCAGAAGACGGGGAATCGCCTTCGTTCCGGCGATGATCGGGAAGAAGTTCGAGTCGAGCGCCCAGCGGGGAACGATGTGCTGGTGTAGGTGCTCGGCAATGCCCGCGCCGGCAATTCGGCCTTGGTTCATGCCGATGTTGAAGCCGTCGCAGTGCGACACCGCCTTGAGCACACGCATGGCCACCTGGGTGAGACTGCCGATCTCGGCGACCTCCTCCGGACTGGCCTCATCGTAAGTCGCGACGTGCCGGTACGGACAGACCAGCAGATGCCCGCTGTTATACGGGAACAGGTTCAGCAACACGTAGGCGTGCGTGCCGCGGGCCACAATCAGTGCCTTCTCGTCGGTCATGCTCGGGGCCAGGCAGAAGGGGCAGTCATCCGGGTGCGGCTGCTGGCCGTCCTGGATGTAGACCAGGCGGTGCGGGGTCCATAGCCGTTGGAAGGCATCCGGAACCGCGGCGAACTCGGACGACTGCTCGAGCCCCTCGAACTCGTCGCTGTGCGTGTCCATCTCAGACCTGGCCCTGGGTCGTGACCTGCGCGCGCGCATGGATCGCGGCGATGATGCGACGGATGGCCTCGTCGGCCGGTACGCCGTTCTCCTGGGTGCCGTCGCGGAACCGGAAGCTCACCGAGCGATTGGAGCGGTCATCCTCGCCGACGATCAGCTGGAAGGGCACCTTCGCCTTGGTGTGGTTGCGGATCTTCTTCTGCATGCGGTCGTCGGAGTGGTCGACCTGGGCGCGCACGCCTGCCGTCTCGAGCCGGCCGATGATTTCGTCGAGGTATGGACCGTATTGCTCGGACACGGGGATGCCGACGACCTGCACCGGGGACAGCCACACCGGGAACGCCCCGGCGTAGTGCTCGGTGAGCACGGCGAAGAAGCGTTCGATCGAACCGAACAGGGCCCGGTGGATCATCACCGGGCGCTGGCGGGAGCCGTCGGAGGCGGTGTACTCGAGGTCGAACCGTTCCGGCAGGTTGAAGTCCAGCTGGATGGTGGACATCTGCCAGGTGCGGCCGATCGCGTCGCGGGCCTGCACGGAGATCTTCGGGCCGTAGAAGGCGGCGCCGCCCGGGTCGGCCACGAGTTCGAGACCGGATGCTTCGGCGACTTCGCGCAAGGTGTCGGTCGCTTCCGCCCAGGCCTCGTCGGTGCCGACGAACTTCTTCGGGTCCTTCGTGGAGAGCTCGAGGTAGTAGTCCTCGAGGCCGTAGTCGGCGAGCAGCTTGAGCACGAAGTTGAGGGTGCTGGTGAGCTCCTCTTTCATGCCTTCGCGGGTCGTGTAGATGTGCGCGTCGTCCTGGGTCATGCCGCGCACGCGGGTGAGGCCGTGCACGACGCCGGACTTCTCGTAGCGGTAGACCGAGCCGAATTCGAACAGGCGCATGGGCAGGTCGCGGTAGCTGCGGCCACTGGAGCGGAAGATCAGGTTGTGGAACGGGCAGTTCATCGGCTTGAGGTAGTAGTCGACGCCCTGACGGGTCATGTGGCCGTCGGCGTCGTACTCCGCGTCGAGTCTCATCGGCGGGAACATGCCATCGGCGTACCAGTCGAGGTGACCGGACGTCTCGAACAGGTTCGACTTGGTGATGTGCGGCGTGTAGACGAAGTCGTAGCCGGCCTCGGTGTGGCGCTTGCGGGAGTAGTTCTCCATCTCCTGACGGATGATGCCGCCCCTGGGGTGGAAGACGGGCAGGCCGGAGCCGATCTCCTCGGGGAAGCTGAAGAGGTCGAGTTCGGCGCCGAGCTTGCGATGGTCGCGCTTGGCGGCCTCCTCCTGGCGGGCTTGGTAGGCCCGCAGTTCGTCCTTGGTGGCCCAGGCGGTGCCGTAGATGCGCTGCAGCTGCGGGTTCTTCTCGGACCCGCGCCAGTAGGCGGCGGCCAGACGGGTCAGGGAGTAGCCGTTGCCGATCATGCGCGTGTTCGGCAGGTGGGGACCGCGGCAGAGGTCTTTCCAGAGCGTCTCCCCCGTCTTCGGGTCCACGTTGTCGTAAATGGTGAGTTCGGCGCCGCCGACCTCGACCGACTCGTTGTCGACGGTCTCGGCGGCTCCGCCCTTGAGCCCGATCAGTTCGAGCTTGTACGGCTCGGCGGCGAGTTCGTCCCGGGCCTGGTCGTCGGTGACGACGCGGCGCACGAACCGCTGGCCCTGGCGGATGATGCGGTCCATGGCCTTCTCGAGCGACTTGATGTCCTCGGGGGTGAATGCCTCTTCAACGTCGAAGTCGTAGTAGAAACCATCGGTGACGGGCGGGCCGATGCCCAGGCGCGCCGCCGGGTTCACGGTCTGCACGGCCTGTGCGAGCACGTGCGCGGCCGAGTGGCGCAGGATGCTGAGGCCGTCGGGCGAGCCGATGGTCACCGGTTCGACGACATCCGTCGGAGTCACCGTCGTGGCGAGATCCTTGAGCTCGCCGTTGACGCGCATTGCGACAACGGACCGGTCGGTGAATAGCTCAAAGCCGTCAGCCACGTGTATTACTCCTTCAGTATTGTTCGAACCCCAATAACTTTAGCGGCGCGCCTCGACCACGACGGGCACGGCCATTTTGGGCAAAGAAAAACCCCCGAGTTACCGGGGGTTTGCCTGTGGGCGATACTGGGATCGAACCAGTGACCTCTTCCGTGTCAGGGAAGCGCGCTACCGCTGCGCCAATCGCCCATTCTCTGAAAAGACAATCCAGAAGTGGAGGTGGATACGGGATTCGAACCCGTGTACACGGCTTTGCAGGCCGCTGCCTCGCCTCTCGGCCAACCCACCACATACGATTCGTACCAAAAAGAACCGGCTTTGCGGCCGATTCCATTCGAGCGGATGACGAGATTCGAACTCGCGACCCTCACCTTGGCAAGGTGATGCGCTACCACTGCGCCACATCCGCACTTATCAACGTTTCCGCTGACTTGAAAGACTCTAGCCGATTCCGGCCGAACCCGCCGCACCCTCCCCGGCGATTCATCGCGGCGAGCCCGAGGAAGGCCCGACTGCACCTGGATTTCCGGTGCTGTGCGGGCAAAAAAACCCCCGCTTTACCGGGGGTTATCTGTTTCCCAACTCTGTGGGCGATACTGGGATCGAACCAGTGACCTCTTCCGTGTCAGGGAAGCGCGCTACCGCTGCGCCAATCGCCCATTTCCTGAAAATCATTCCTGCATTGCGACTTCCGGGATTGGAGGTGGATACGGGATTCGAACCCGTGTACACGGCTTTGCAGGCCGTTGCCTCGCCTCTCGGCCAACCCACCACTTGGGATTCGTACCGAAAGAAACCGGCCTCGCGGCCGATCCCATTCGAGCGGATGACGAGATTCGAACTCGCGACCCTCACCTTGGCAAGGTGATGCGCTACCACTGCGCCACATCCGCAACTGCCCGCATTTCTGCGCGCTTGGAAGACTCTAGCCGATAGTCCTGTTCATATTCAAACCGAGTCGTTCCGGCGTGTTGAGGCCCCCACGATGTGCGCCTTCCACCCGGTCTGGGTTAGTATCGAGACTTGTGGCTACAGTACGAGGCCACAGGGGCGATTGGCGCAGTTGGTAGCGCGCTTCCTTCACACGGAAGAGGTCATCGGTTCGAGTCCGGTATCGCCCACAGCCAAGAAAAAGCCCCGAAAGTCGGGGCTTTTTCTTTTTCTCGGTACGGGTTGGAGACCACATGCGCGGCCCGGTCAGGCCCGCTTCCCGGAGATCGTCCGGGCAAGCCAGACGATCAGCGCGATCACGACGAGCACGATGCCGACCCAGATTAGGAAGTTGAGCGACTCGACGAACCCTCCGGTGAACAGAAGCGCGATGGCGATGATGGCAACAATGACGAGGATTACGTTCATCCTGCTCGCCGTCCTTTCTTTTGATTGACGTGCACTGATGGTGTGGAGATGCGGATTCGACTCAATCAGTGACGGCGTCCTTGACGTTCTCACCGGCCTGCTTGAGGTTTGCCCTGGCCTGTTCAGCCTTGCCCTCGGCTTCCAGCCGCTCGTTGTCGGTCAATTTGCCGGCGGCCTCCTTTGCCTTGCCCACGGCTTCCTCGGCCGAGTTCTTCATCTTGTCCGAAGCACTCATGGGGACCGTCCTTTCACTCGTATCCAGCTTTTGCGATCAGTATAAAGCTCCCGCCCAAGGTAATCTAGGCTGAAATCCATGGACGGGCTTGTCGATCTCTGGGGGCAACTCTCCGCCCGAAACGAGCCTCTGCCCGCGATCACGGCCTGGCTGACCATCGCGGCCGCTGCCGTGCTCGTGCTGGTGCCGGCCGCGTGGCGGGTCACCCGCCACGTCATCACGATCGCGCACGAGGGCGGCCATGCGGTGGTCGCGACGGTGAGCGGTCGCCGGCTCGGCGGTATCCGTCTGCATTCCGACACCTCGGGGTTGACCGTCAGCAGCGGACGCCCGCGCGGACCCGGCATGGTGCTGACCCTGCTGGCCGGCTATACCGCCCCTGCCCTGCTGGGGCTCGGCGCGGCACGGATGCTCAGCCTCGGCTACGACATCGGCCTGTTGTGGCTGTCGCTGGCGGCCCTGGCACTGCTGCTCGTGCAGATCCGCAACTGGTTCGGACTGTGGTCCGTCCTCGTTACCGCTGGACTGGTCTTCGGCATCACCTGGTTCGGCACTCCTCCGGTGCAGAGCGTCTTCGCCCTGCTGATCACGGCGTTTCTGCTGCTCGGGGCTGTGCGCACCGTGGTCGAGCTCCAGCGGTCCCGGTCGCGGAGCCGCGGTACCGCCTCCGACGCCGACCAGCTGGCCCGTCTGACCCACATCCCGGGCGTGGTCTGGGTGGCCGTGTTCTTCACCGCGACGATCGCATGCGCAGGGTTCGCCGGACGGCTCCTCGGTCTGCTTGCCTGATCCTGCCCCGCGAGGGTGCTGCCGTCAGGAGACCGTCGGCACGGCGTGTTTGAAGCCCACGTGGGACGCGGTGAAGCCCAGCCGTTCATAGAACCGGTGCGCGTCGACGCGCGCTGCGTCCGACGTGAGCTGGACGAGTTGAGCCCCGAAGGCCGGGGCATTCTGCACGGCCCACCGAATCATGGCTCCGCCGAGCCCGCGGCTCCTCTGATCCGAGCGAACCCGGACGGCCTCGATCTGCAACCGGGTGGACCCGACACGGGCGAGCCCAGGGATGACGGTGAGCTGCATGGTGGCCAGCACCTCGCCCAAAAGCGACGTCGCGACCAGCAACTGTTGGGCCGGATCTGCGTCGATTGCGGCGAATGCCCGTTCGTAGGCGACGCGATCTTCCGGCCGGTCGGCGTCGCCTCGGGAAGCGCTGATGGAGTCGTCGGCGAGAAGCCCCACGATTGCAGACAGATCCTGGGACAGGGCGCGCCGAAGGAGCACAGCGCCGGCGGGAAGGGTGAGGGTGACGTCGACCATTCTCCGAGTATCCCAAATGCCGCCTTCGCGTCTGTGCTCGGGTGAGCTGGGCCCGGGTCTGGGCCCGAGCCCCAGCCCCAGCCCCAGCCCCAGCCCCAGCCCCAGCCCCAGCCCCAGCCCCAGCCCCAGCCCATGATTGTGCCACTGGGGTCTCGCTGGGTGAGCAGCCGGAACCAATTCGACGGAGATTCTCCGGAAAAACGGGATTTCCAAACGATTTAGGGCCGATTTTGACAAAATCACCGTCGAATTCGTTCGGGAGAGCCTGCCGCTCTCACGCTGGCGACGACAACGCTCATGAAGTCCGCGCTGTGTCAGACCGCGTTGAGTCCGCGTAACGCGGCTTGACGGTTGCGGTCGACTCCATGCGCGAGCATGCGCACGAGATGTCGATCGTGGGGCTGCACCCGGGAGAGTGCGACCCAGGCGACATCCTCGGCGCAGGTGGTCGGGCCGGGGGCTTCCCCGATCGGACCGGCCCCCTCCGATCAGGGCCGCGCCGATGACCAGCAGCACTACGCTCATGATCGTGGCATGGTGGCGCACCAGGAGCTCGACGGTTCGGTCGGAGCCGAGCGGATGACCCTGGCAGGCTCGCTCACGAGCCTGCGCCCCGTCGGCGACGTCCACTCACGTAAGCCGCCGCCGCGGTGCAACACCCGCCAACCGGTCTCGCTCGTCAGCGCATGACAGCCCGCAGACAGACGTGCCGGATTGTCGTGCGCGGTCAGCCCATCGAACTATCAATCCAGGGAATGCTCGATATCGCAGTTTGCGACCGACCGGTTGCAGCCTGGAAACCGGCAGGTTTGACCCACACCCGCAGGAACCGTTTCGGGTCTTCCGGCACCATCTACCGGTCGCGGCCGACCAAGAGCACCGCCCCCGCCTCCGGACGCACCAGAATCCGGGTGAAGCTCGGCACCCGACCGCGATCCGCCGGGCCGTCTCCGCGGCGATCGGACCGCAGCGCCACCTTCTCAGCACGGTCGTAGAGCGTCCGCGACGCCATGCCGCGGGGCCTGGTACGTCAACTTCGACGCCGGCAACCTGCCTGCCGAACGCAGAACCTCCACCTCGAACGCCGGCCTCACCTCGTCGGCACCGACCACGCCTGAACGATCACCACCCTCGCATGCTGACAACTGATCTCACCCGGCTCCAACACGGCGCGGGCCAGCCCGAAGCGACGCGCGCCTCGACCGGTTCCGCCCGCCGAGCGAACGCCCCGTCCTACCTTGCCTCGATAGCGTCGGCCCGCGACTCAGCCGGCGGCGCCGAACCAGGTGGTGACCCCGGGCGAATACAGCACGGAATCCGGCTCGCGTCCGGCCAGCCCGGGGAACCCCGCCACGGCGAGCAGGGTGTCGTCAAGGCTCACCAGTTCGGCCTCGAAGAGCTCCCACGGCTCATGGTGGTTGCGCAGGTGCACCGTGCGGCCACGCGTACGGGTGAATAGAGCCCAGCGGGCGGTCAGGAAATCGGCGAGCGGGTCGCCGACGACCGGGCGGGCAGTCGGCCGCACCACGATCTCGGTGTGCGCCCCGGCGGCCAGGTGTCGGCGCGCGGTGTAGCGGTACTCCCCCGCCCCGACCTCAAGCTTGGTGCGGGACCACATGTACGGGATCGAGAACAATGCCCGGGCCGCCAGCACAGCCGCCAGCCGGGAGGCCTCCAGCGAGACGAAGACCACGCCGCGGTGCCCGTTCGCATCCACCGCGTACAGGCGCACGTTCACCTCAACGAAGGTGCCGAAGTAGGGAATGGGCGGACTGCCGAAGACGGTGGCCCGGTCCAGCACGAACGGGATCAGCCCAACCCAGCTAGCGCCGTCGAATTCGTCGGGCACGAGACCGTCCGGCAGCAGCGGAGCCACGAGAGCGGCGTCCACGCGCCAGTGCACGAATATCAGATTCGACCAGCGCTGGCTCGAGGACGCTCGCCCGGCCAGCAGGGGCGCAACGGCCGAGACCGGGTCCATCGCGGCATCCGTCATCTGGAAATCTCCCCTTGTTCCCGAGCCCATGCGGACCGGACTGCGGCATTCTGTGAACATCAACGCTACTCGCACCGGGACCAGGTCGACGCCCTCGAAATGCGAGCGATCCAGGCGCGAAGGCCTGAATCAGCGTCCGACCTGACTGCGTGCTATGCCTCGACGGCCGGCGCGGCCAGAGCGCTGTCGACGTCGGCCTGCTGGGCGGTCGTGAGTGAGGCCTGTGGCTTGGCGGTTTTGGTCGCGGCCGCTCCGACAGCGGCTCCACCGACGAGGTTGCCGAGCAGTTCCCGGATGCCGATACCCATGGTCGACTTGAGCACGCCGTCGACCTCGGTGATACCGGAAGCGACATTCTTGGTCAGTTGGCTGGCGCCATCCGTGGAGATGACCGTCAGGTTGTCGATGTTCGACATCGGAGCGGCCAGCTCGCGGGCGATCTCGGGCAGCATTTCCACCATGCGAAGCTGGATCAGCGCCTCACTCTGCTCGGCGACGGCCTCGGCGGACAGCCGGGTAGCGGTCGCCTCAGCGGTACCGCGGGCGAGGATGGCGTCGGCCTCGGCCTGCCCCTCCGCGCGGAGGGCCTCGGCGTTGGCGATGCGGCTGTCGCGGTCGGCGTTCGCGCCGGCCACGGCGGCCTCCGCCGCCGCGATGGCGGTCACCCGGATGCGGTACGCCTCGGCGTCGGCGATCGCGTTGACCTCGGACTCAAGCTCGGCCTTGCGGAGAGATGCGCGCCGCTGGGCGGTGAGCTCCTGCTCCTGCACGATGGCCTGCTGGGCCTTGGCCTCGGCCAGCGGCTTGGCCGCGGCGGCTTCGGCGGCGGCCTTGTCGGTGTCCAGCTGCAGCGCCGCTTTTCGAAGTGCGAGCGTGTTCTGGGCCTCGGCGATGGCCTGCTCGGCCAGAATGGCGGCCTCCTGTGCCTCCCGGTTGGCCGCGTGCTCGGCAACCTCGGCCTGGCGCCGCACCTTAGCCTGCTCGGCGCGTCCGAGGTCCCGGATGTAGTCGTTCTCGTCAGTGATGCCCTTAATCTCGAACGAGTCCACGTCGACGCCCTGGTTGGCCAGGGACTCCCGGGCGGTCGCCAGCACCGAGGAGCCGAGCTCGTCGCGCTTCTGGATGATGGTCATCACGTTCGTGCCACCGATCGACGACCGCAGGGATCCCGACAGTACTTCCTGTGCGAAGCCGTCGATGTTCTTGTCCTGGCCGAGAAACCTCTGCGCGGCGGCACGAATGGCGGCCGGGTCGTCGCCGACCTTCACAATGGCGACTGCTTCCACGGTGAGAGTGACGCCGTTCTGGTCCTGGGCGACGGCCGTGATCTCGATCGCCCGGCTGCGCAGGCTGATCTTGAACGCCTTCTGGAAGAACGGGGTGATGAACACGCCTTGGCCGTGCACGACGCGTTGCCCGGATTCCTCCAGCGTGGCGCCGTCGACGATGGTCTTCTTCGATTTCTTGCCGGTGATGATCAGGGCTTCGTCCGGCCCGGCGTTCTTGTAGACGCTCTTGGCATAGAACAGGCCGATCAGGAAGACGACGATACACAGCATGATGAGACCGGGGATGGGGCTGAGCAGGAATTCAAACATGGGGTCCTTCCGTTCCGCCGGCACGAAGATCATGCACGTGGCCTGGCACTTCGCGCGGCGCGCGCGGGCACGAGACCCTCGAAGCCTAGTGGTCTGGGTCAGGCGGAACCATTCCCATTCGGGGGGTGCAGGTCAGAGCAGGCCGCGCTCCTGAGCAATAGTCACGGCCCGGGTGCGGTCGGTGTCCTCAAGCTTCTGATAGATGTTGCGCAGATAAGTTTTGACGGTGTTCGGGCTCACATTGTGCTTGCGGTCGATGTCCGCCACGGATTGATGGAAGGGCAGCTCGCGCAGCAGCACCCGCTCCCGCTCGGTGAGCGGTGCGACCGGGGCCGGGGCTGGGGCTGGGGCTGGGGCTGGGGCTGGGGCTGGGGCTGGGGCTGGGGCTGGGGCTGGGGCTGGGCAATTCTCCCCCGGCGCCTGAGCGGACCGAGTCACAATCCGGCTTGCGAAACCGTCGAGGTCCCGCAGCTGCTCAGCCAGGCGCGGCGCCCGAGCCAGACGGGCATCCGCTTCGGCAGATCGTTCACTCTCCTCAGCGATGCCGGCGAGCACGATCCAGGCGCTCACGAGCGTGGACCCGCGCCAACACCGGGCGGCCGGCGTTGCGGCGGCTTCCAGCCGCCCACCGGCGCCGTGGCGGCCCGGGGCCGGCGGGTACGCCAGGGAGCGGAGCAGCACGGCCTCCAACGAGTCCGTACCCAGCACGTTCTCCACCAGGAGCGTGACACGTCGGGCCTCGGCCCGCCCGTCCAGCGCACCGGTCAGCTCGAACCAGGGGATGCAGCACAGGCTCGGCACACGCGGGTGGGCGTCCGCATTCTCCCGCATCAAGCCGTTCAGATTCTCGAGCACCGATCGCCGCCTCGGGTCCGCCGCCGGTGCCGACAGGGACAGGAAGGTCTGGGCGGGCACGATCAGTCCGGAATCGCACACCAGAGGGTCGGCCGCGACAAGCCGTTCCAGCACGCCCTGATCGATCGGCTCGCAGCGTTCGTACCGGCGGATCTGGAGCGAGACCGAGGCGCGGGCCGCTGCGCGGTCGAACGCCGCCCCCGCCACGGATGCCACGGCACCCGTGGCCGGGCGCCCTGCGGCATCCGTCGCCCGAGCGAGTTGATCGTCGATGAGACCGGCGCGGGCCCAGTCGCCCCGGCGGGAGGCCGACACGGCGGCGAGGTCGCCGGCAAGAAGGAACAGCCATTGGTTACCGGCATTCCGCGCGGTCACAGCGACCATTCGCAGTCCCGCTTCGGCTCGCTCCGCCGCGCCCAGACCGGCGCGGCACCAGGTCTCCGCGGTGGCGGCCAGCAGGTCGACACCGAGGTCTCGCCGCCCCGGTGCGGCGCGGACGGCGCCCAGCCTGGCCAGACGGTCCCGGATTTCGTCAGGCGTCGCTGCGAAGAAGGCGGCAAGCGCGTCGATCACGAAGGTCCAGATCTCCGCACTGCCGCCGGACGCGAGCCCCACCGCCTCGAGCTCCGCCAGCAGGTGGTCGGCCTGCCCCCGGTCGGGAAAGTACGGCGCGTCCAGGAGCAGCCTCAGGGACGCCGCCACGGATGCACCTGGGTTCCGGCGCGCGCGGCCGGCTCTGCCAGGGCACGGAGGACGAGGTCGGGCGTTCCCCTGAGCACGAGATCGAGACCGAAAGCATCGAGCATCTCGGCGGCGAGGACGGGCAGCCCGGCAGCAAGCGCCTGCTCGAGAGCGTTTTGACCGTCGGCGCGGCGCGCGAACCACCGGGCCGCGGTCTCGTGAGCCGCCGCCGCCACGAAGTCACGTCGCCGCACCTCGCCCTGCAGATAGGCCAGCAGGATCGAGTGGATGCGATACGCCCTGGTGTCGTCGCCGCTCTCCCTGGTGATAAGTGCGCTGGGCCCGGCCAGCCGGTCCAGCCCAGCCCCGGCATCCGCTCGCTTCGTCACCTCGACGGCCAGGTCGACCGAGAGGACAGGCCTGACGGCGGCGCGCAGCTTCGTGTTCTCGTCACCGTCAGCTCAGCCGGCGATGATCTCCGACCGGAGGAAACCGGCCACCGCCGGATCGTCACCGTCGAAATCCACCACCAGCCGTGCGGAATCGTTCCTCCCGTGCAGGAACGGCACGATCAGCAGCAGCTCGCTCCGATCGAACGCCAGGTCCGCCGGCGGCACGTCGACCATGGAGCCGTCGCCGCGCAGTCGCGTCGGCCCTGCGCACGGCCGAGTGCGCCCGGCGACCACGAGACGGATGCCCTCGGGCACCGACGCGACCAGCTCGCCCACCAGCCCGGCCGATCCGCTTCGACACGGTCCAACCCACCGATGAACACGTACCGGGTGTCCCCGTCGCCTGACACCCCCGAGCGCCGCCCGACCTGCCGCCAGACATCAGCGGGACGGAACCGGCCCGGCTGCGCGCGTACCCAGGTGACCGACTCCCCGTTCCGGTGAAAACGGCCAGCCCAGGACGCCAGCAGGGTCATCTTCCCGGAGCCTGCCGCAGCCCACACGCAGACGCAGCGCGCTTCGCCGGCGATGAGCCGATGAAATGCACCATCAAGCCGCGGCCGTTTCACCTCAGCGGTCGACGGAGCCGGGATCGGCGTGCCGACCCCCGGTGACGGTGCAGCCGGTGACGACGCTGCAGGTGTCACGGCTCCCGGTGTCAGGGCTGCGCCCGGAAGCGCCATCTGAGCCGGTACCCGATGCGAGGTCATAGAGACGCGTCCTCCATTCGCGGCCCCGAGTGGTCGTTCAGCCTCGTCACCGTGGCTCTCGGCCTGCCCCACGGCTAGGGTGCACGCAGTTCCACGGAGTCGAGGGAGTACCAGGCGCAGACCGATCAGTGCATCCGCAGTGTCGCCGGAACCAGTGCCGGGCCCACGGAGGAGATCGGCCGGGCGAAGGCTCTGCACGATGCGGGCGCGATCACCCCGGCCGAGTTCGACGCCCTGAAGTCCCAGGCGCTGTCGAGGTCGTCCTACACCGAATAGGACAGCCACCGAATAGGACAGCACGCACAGGGCGGTGCTGCTTCATGGTTAGACGGCGTCGAGCGCGTAGCCTTCTTCACCGTGCACGATGGTGTCCACTCCGGCCACCTCGTCTTCGTTGTTGATTCGGAAGCCGATCGTCTTCTGAATGATCACGCCGATGCCGTAGGCCATCACGAAGGAGAAGATCGCGATGCCGAAGGCTGCGACAAACTGCACCCAGAGCTGGTTGAGGCTGCCGGTGTCGAGCAGGCCGATGCCCGACCCGAAGATACCGATGTAGAGCGTTCCGATCATGCCACCGATGAGGTGGATGCCCACCACGTCGAGCGAGTCGTCGAAGCCCCACTTGAACTTCAGGTCGATGGCAACCGCGCACACCGCTCCGACGAGGACTCCGAGGACGATCGCCCAGAACGGGGTGAGGATGTTACAGGCAGGGGTGACGGCGACGAGCCCGGCGACGGCACCCGAGGCGGCACCGATCGAGGTGGGCTTGCCGTCCTTGATCTTCTCGACGATCAGCCAGCCGAGAATACCGGCGGCGGGAGCGACGAGCGTGTTGATCCAGGCGAGGGCGGCGACACCGTCGACGGCGGCTTCGGAGCCGGCATTGAAACCGAACCAGCCGAACCACAGGAGCGAGGCACCGAGGAGGGTGAGCGGAACGTTGTGGGGCTTGGAGATGCCTTTCTTGAAACCCACCCGCTTGCCGAGCACCAAGGCGAGAGCCAGACCGGCTGCACCGGCGTTGATGTGCACGGCGGTGCCGCCGGCGAAGTCGTTGACCCCAAGAGCGGCGGGAGCCCAGCCGTCGGCGAGGTTGAAGACCCAGTAGGCGACCGGGAAATACACCAGGGTCGACCACACGGCGGCGAAGATCAACCAGGCGCCGAACTTGGCACGGTCGGCGATCGCACCAGAGATCAGTGCGACGGTGATGATGGCGAAGGTGGCCTGGAAGCCGGCGAACGCCAGCCCGTTCAGGTCGGGAGAGAGGGATCCGTCTTCCCCGGCGCCGAGCAGCCCACTCAGGCCGAGCAGCCCGGACGGGTTGCCGAGGAAACCGGGGATCAGCGGCGGGCCGAAGACGAGCCCGTAGCCGTAGAGCACCCACAGCACACCGACAACGCCCATCGCGCCGAAGCTCATCATCATCATGCTGATGACGCTCTTCGCCTTCACCATTCCGCCGTAGAAGAAGGCAACACCGGGAGTCATCAGAAGCACGAGGGCGGCCGCGACGAGGAGCCACAGGGAATTGAGATTCAGGGCTATTTCATCAGTTGTGGCGTCCAACAGGACTGACAGTTGAACCATGGATATGGTTACCTCTCGCTAACTAACAGTGATTGCCGTCGACGTGCACAGGGTGAGCGGTTGATCGTGTCTCGGCGGGTACAGAGTCAGTTTGAAGTTGTGAGGTTTCGGTGAGTGCGCGCGGATGTTTCGCCCGCGTTACGCGCCGAGCGACGGTGTTAACATCGCGTTTCCGGCAGGCAGAGCGGTGGTCCGGCCTCGATCAGTCGTGGGTCAGTCGTGCGGTGGAAGCTCACCTGTGGTCAGCGCCACGAGACGGGACTGGGACCGCTGGTACTTCTTCCGGTAACCGCCGGAGAGCATCTCCTCGTCGAAGACCTCGTTCAGGGGCTGCCCGTTGGCGATGATCGGAATCTCCGCGTCGTAGACCCGGTCGATGAAGGCGACCAGCCTGAGGGCATCCGTCTGGTCGGTCAGCAGGTACACATCGGTCAGGGCGATGACGTCGATGCCGTGGATCAACTTGATGTACTTCGACGGATGCACCGTGCTGAGATGTCGGATCAGGTCGCCGAAGTCGTCCCGGGTCACCGTGGAGCCGCGTTCGACCAGGGCGGGCACCAGCTGGTCCACTTCGTCCCGGGGCACGGCGATGGCGTGGCCCTCGATGTCGCGCCTGCGGTAGTCGAGGCCGTCGATACGCACGATCTCGAAGTTCGCGGACATCGCCTGGATCTCGCGAAGGAAGTCGATCGCGGCGAAACGCCCCTCGCCCAGCGAATTCGGCGGCGTGTTCGACGTGGCGGCGACGCGGGTACCCGAGGCCACGAGCTCGCCCAGAAGCCGGGTCATCAGCATGGTGTCGCCCGGGTCGTCGAGTTCGAACTCGTCGATGCAGATCAGGCGGGCGCCGGAGAGCTGCCTGACGGTGGCTGCGTAGCCGAGTGCTCCCACCAGTGCGGTGTACTCGATGAAGGTGCCGAAGTATTTCGGTCCCGGGGCGGCATGCCAGAGCGCGGCCAGCAGGTGGGTCTTGCCGACGCCGAAACCACCGTCCAGGTAGATGCCCGGCAGCTCCGGCTTGGGCTTGCGGGTGCGGGAGAAGAAGCCGCTGGGCCGCTGGGCCAGCCAGGCTCCGGCAAAGGTGCCCAGCCGTTCCACGGCCTCGAGCTGCGAGGGGAAGTTCAGGTCAGGTCGGTACGACGCGAAGGAGGCGTGCTCGAACTGGGGCGGCGGAACCAACTCGGCCACGATCTCCGGCCCGGTGATGCTCGGAGAGCGATCGGCCAAACGTTGCACCTGGCTGAGAGCTTTTGGAGCCATGCTGTAGTACCCGGTTTCTGTGTCGAACTGATAGTCCCGGTCGGAGCACCATCGTTGAAGAACGACCGCGGATGCGATCAGGACCCATACCGCGTAGATTCGAAAACGCGGACCGGTAACCAGCCTAAACCGCGCCCATTTGATTCCAGTGTCCATCGGACGCCACCAGGAGGTTCCCCCCATGTCTGTTGATCTCGATCCGGCACCGAAGTTCATGGCCTACGCCCACCCCGAACGTCTGGTCAGCACCGAGTGGCTGCAGGCGCATCTCGAAACCCCCGGTCTTGTTGTCGTCGAATCGGATGAAGACGTTCTGCTCTACGAAACCGGCCACATTCCGGGAGCCGTGAAAATCGACTGGCATACCGACCTCAATGATCCGGTCGAGCGCGACTTCGTCGACGGTGCCGCCTTCGCCGCAATGCTCGGTGCCAAGGGCATCTCCCGCGACACCACCGTGGTCATCTACGGCGACAAGAACAACTGGTGGGCGGCCTACGCCCTGTGGGTGTTCACCCTATTCGGCCACGAAGACGTCCGCCTGCTCGACGGCGGCCGTGACAAGTGGGTGGCCGAGAAACGAGGCCTCACCCGGGACAAGCCCGTCATCACCCCGACCGTGTACCCGGTCGCCCCGCGCAACGATTCCGCCATCCGCGCATTCCGCGAGGATGTCTTCGCGCACTTCGGGAACCCGCTGATCGACGTGCGCTCCCCCGAGGAGTACACCGGCGAACGCACCCACATGCCGGCCTACCCGGAGGAGGGCGCCCTGCGCGGCGGCCACATCCCGTCGGCGGCGTCGGTGCCGTGGGCGCGCGCCGCTGCCCCGGACGCCACCTTCCGCACCCGAACCGAGCTGGACGCCATCTACCGTGACGAGGCCGGCCTCTCCGACGGCGACAACGTCATCGCCTACTGCCGGATCGGCGAGCGGTCCAGCCACACCTGGTTCGTCCTGACCCACCTTCTCGGCTTCGAAGGCGTGCGCAACTACGACGGGTCCTGGACCGAATGGGGTAACGCCGTGCACGTGCCGATCGTGATGGGCACGGAGCCGGGCGCCGCACCTCAGCCCCGCTGAGCCGGCCGGCCCACTCGGATTCTGGGGCCTCACGGCCCGCGCATGGCAGAATGAGTGTCGATGACCGCTACCGAACTTCCCGCCAAACTGGCCGAGATCCGCGATGACTTCCTCGAACTCGAGGAGTCCGACCGGCTGCTGCTGCTGCTTGAGTTCGCCGACGAGCTGCCGGCGCTCCCGCCGCGCTACGCGGAGCACCCGGACCTGCTCGAGCGAGTCGTTGAATGCCAGTCTCCCGTCTTCATGTTCGTCGAGGTGGACGGCGAGTCCGCGGTGCACCTCTACGCGACCGCTCCCCGGGAGTCGCCGACGACCCGGGGCTTCGCCTCGATCCTGGCCCAGGGTCTGGATGGGCTCAGCGCCCAGGAGGTGCTCGATGTGCCGGATGACTATCCGAACACGATCGGATTGACGAAAGCGGTGTCTCCCCTGCGCATCCGCGGCATGTCAGCCATGCTCGCCCGCACCAAGCGCCGCCTGCGCGAGGGCGCTGCGTGACCCTGACCCGGGTGTTTCCGGAGCCGGACGCGGGCGGCGATACGGTCGACCTGCCGCGGAGCGTCGACGGGCTCGACCCGGTCAGCCGGGATTGGCTGTTGCGGCGCTACGCCCCGGCGCCGGGCGCGTACCTGCGGGTCAACATGATCGCCAGCCTGAACGGCGGCGTGGCCGGGTCCGATGGCACCTCGGATTCCCTCTCGAGCCGCCTCGACCGCCGGATCCTCGGTGTGATCAGGGAACTTGCCGACGTCGTCCTGATCGGCGCCGGCAGTGTCCGTGCGGAGGGGTACGTCGTGCCGGCCCGGGCGGCCCTCGCGGTCGTCACCTCCAGCGGAAACCTGGCCGGTCATCGGCTCGAGCACTTTACGCACCGGGACTCCGCACACCCGGAATCCGCGCATCGGCAGCCGGTGTTCATCCTCTGTCCGCGCTTCGCAGTCGGCCGGGTGGAGGCCGCCACGGTCGGGGCCCGCACGACCGTCGTGCCGCTCGACGATGAGAACGGCGTCCTCACTCCGTCCACGATTCTCGCGGCCCTCTGCGCCCTCGGCCTCCCGCGCATCGTCTGCGAGGGAGGTCCGGTGCTGGCCGGGCGATTCTTCGCGGCCGACCTGGTCGACGAATTCTGCCTGTCCACGAGCCCCCGGGTAGTGCTCGGCGGCCGCGGGTTGCTCGAATCGGCCACGGCCGGATCCACCGGATTCAGGTTGCGGCAACTTCTTCTGGACGACCAGGGAGCGACATACGCTCGGTGGGAGCGATCTCGACCAGCCAGTTCGTGATGGCCTGATTCCAACCCTCGCGGTCGTAGTTCCACAGCTTCGTGTGCCGCGCCACCGCGAACGGCAGAAAGGTCACGATGTCGGGTCGGCGCCCGGCCAGGGCGCGGGAGCCGGTCGCGGGCACGAATCCGTCGTCGTCGCTGTGCATCAGGAGCACCGGTAGGTCGAGCTCGGCGGCGCGCGTGACGAAATCGAGGCGTCCGAAGTCGATCGGTTGGGTCTGACCGGTGACGATCTTGCCCCAACGCCGTCCCAGGACCTCCAGAGCACCGCTGGCGATGACCGCGGGCAGGCCGAGCAGACCGCCGTGGAAGCGCGCGACATCCGCCCAGTCGATCACGGGCGAGTCGAGCACGATGCCGACGATCCGGTCGCGCAGCGTTGATCGCGTCGCGCTCTGCAGCACGATCGCGCCGCCCATGGACCACCCCATCAACACGATCTCGGTCGCACCGCGGTGCACCGCGAACGCGATCGCCGCATCGACATCCTGCCATTCCGCGTCTCCAAGGGAATACCGGCCGTCGCCGCTCCGCGGTGCCTCCCCGTCGTTGCGGTACGACACAAGCAGGGACGTGAAGCCCGCATCCCGGAAGACCGGCGCCGCTCGCAGCGTCTCCTGCCGCTGCACCCCGCGCCCGTGCACCTGGATCACCCAGCGGCCGTCCGGCTCCTCGGCCGGGATCAGCCAGGCCGGGGCATCACCGACGTCGGTGGAAACGAGCACGTCCTCGAAGGCGAAGCCGAGGTCCCAGGGCCCGAGGTACGAGTAGCCGCCGAGCCGGCCGCGCTCGGCTCGGGCCAGATCCCCGTGATCGACGCGCAGGATGCGCCGCGTCACCTTAGTGGGCGTGAGACGGAGGATCTCGCCCAGGTGGGCGTGTCCTGTATCGCCCGAGAACCAGAAGCTGTAATCGCCCTGCAGTACGGAATCCGCCGTGGACTGCAGCGTAATCCTTCCCGCCACGAGGTCGACGGAGTGGATCCGCACGTCGTCGGAGCGCGTGGTCGAGGGCGTCACAATCCGACGTGCCATCACGGCCGCCAAAACACCGCCCGCGATCCCCAGCAACACCGTTGCCCCGGCGACTGCGATCCCGCTCACCGCCAGAAAACGCCTCGGATACCGCCCTGAGCCCGCCCGCTCACGCATGACTACCTCCCCTGTCCGGCGTGCCTGTCCGACTCCGCTCGGAAAAAACTCTAGTCTGCACACGTGCCCGAAACACAAGAAACGCCTTCGCCGGAGTTCGCCGCTGCCCGCGCATCCTTCGCACGTGCCCGCATCCGTACGGAGCTTGTGGTCAATGAGATTTCCGCACCCGGAAACCTCGCTCCGCACTCCATCGCCTTCTCGGCCGACGTGACCCCGGTACGTCACGGGAGCGACTCCGATCTCGGGACCGGACGCTTCATCCTGCTGTATGACCCGGCCGAGCCCGAGGAGTGGGGCGGCGCCTTCCGCGTCGTCTGCTTCGCCCAGGCTCCCCTGGAAACCGACATCGGCCTCGACCCGTTCGTCGCGGGGGTCACCTGGTCGTGGCTCGTCGATGCTCTCGACGCCCACGGGGCACGGTATACAGCGGCCTCGGGGACCGCTACTAAGATTATCTCGTCCGGCTTTGGCGAACTTGCCAAGCAGGGCGATGGCGCGCAGATCGAACTGCGGGCCTCGTGGACGCCGCTGGACCACAATCTCGCCGCCCACGTCGAAGGATGGGGCGAGCTGCTCTGCATGCTCGCAGGTCTTCCACCCACTGGCGAAGGAGTCAGCATGTTGTCCACACGCCGAACCGGTCGTGCTTGATCACCAGGTGATCGATACGCGGGACGCCTACCTCGCGGCGACCGCAGCCCTCAGCGCGGGCACGGGCCCGATCGGCATCGACGCTGAACGAGCCTCCGGCTTCACCTACTCCCAGCGCGCCTACCTGATCCAGATCTATCGGCGCGACGCTGGCACATTCCTGTTTGACCCGCCCGCGATCGGCAACTTCCACGAGCTCAACCAGGCTCTGCGCGATGACGAGTGGATTTTCCACGCCGCGAGCCAGGACCTGGCCTGCCTGCGCGAGGTCGGACTTGACCCCCGACACATCTTCGACACTGAACTGGCCGCCCGCCTGCTCGGAATCCCCCGGGTCGGCCTCGGCACGGTGGTAGAAGAGCTGCTCGGCATCCATCTTGCCAAGGAACACTCCGCCGCCAACTGGTCGACCCGCCCACTGCCGGAGGCCTGGCTGGTCTACGGCGCGCTCGACGTGGAACTGCTTCCCGACCTGCGTGACCGTATGGTCGACATGCTCGCCACCGATTCCAAGACCGACATCGCCGCGCAGGAATTCGCCGCCGTGCTGGCGCGTGAGGCGAAGCCCGTCGGCCCCGAACCCTGGCGCCGCCTTTCCGGCGTGCACTCCATCCGGGGACAGCGTGGCCTGGCCGTGGCCCGGGAATTGTGGCTGGCTCGCGACGCTCTGGCACAGGAGCTGGATGTGTCCCCCGGCCGGCTCGTGCCCGACGCGTCGCTGACGGCGGCAGCACGGGCCATGCCGGCGAACCGGCAGGCCCTGGCTGATCTGAGGGAGTTCAGCGGCCGTGCGAGCCGCAGCGAACTCGACCGCTGGTGGCGTGCCATCCAGAAGGGCCTGGCGTCAACCGACCTGCCGTCGCTTCGGGGCAACGGCGACCTGCTCCCGCCCCCGCGCGCCTGGTCCGACCGCAATCCCGAGGCTGACCTGCGCTACAAGGCCGCTCGCGCAGCCCTCACCGAGGTCTCCGAGGAGCTCGCCATCCCGCTGGAGAACCTCGTCACCCCGGACTATGTCCGCCGGGTGGCGTGGACGCCGCCCGTCAACGTCGATCCCGCATCCGTCGGTGAGGCGCTCGCGCACCTGGGTGCGCGCACCTGGCAAATTGAAGTGACCGCACAACGGATCGCCGATGCCTTTGTGGATGTCCACCAATCGATCGAGCTCTCTTCGGAAGCGGATTCGTAGGATCCGTCCAAGGATTCGACCCTCCACGGGAGCCCCTTTAGGATCGACCGACACCTGATCGATGATGGAGGCAAAGTGGCCGATAGAACAGAAGTCGTGTTTGTGGACGGGGTTCGTACCCCGTTCGGACGCGCCGGTGAAAAGGGCATTTACTGGAACACCCGGGCGGATGATCTCGTGGTCAAGGCCATGATCGGACTGCTGGAACGCAACCCGTCGGTCCCTGGGGAACGCATCGACGAGGTGGCGATTGCCGCCACCACCCAGACCGGCGACCAGGGCCTCACGCTCGGTCGCACGGCGGCACTGCTTTCGGGGTTGCCGAAGTCGGTACCCGGATTCGCCATTGACCGGATGTGCGCCGGCGCCATGACCGCCGTGACCACTCTCGGAGCCGGGATCGGATTTGGCGCCTACGACCTGGCCATCGCCGGCGGCGTCGAGCACATGGGACGCCACCCGATGGGTTCGGGCGTCGACCCGAATCCGCGTTTCCTGTCCGAGCGCCTGGTCAGCGAGGACGCCCTCAATATGGGCGCCACGGCCGAGCGCATCCACGACCGGTTCCCGGCGTACACCAAGGAGCGGTCCGACCGGTTCGCCCTGCGCAGCCAACAGAAGGTCGCCGCGGCCTATGCCGCCGAGAAGATACAGCCCGACCTGGTGTCGGTTGCGATCCGCAGCGATTCCGGCTGGGGTCTGGCGACCCGCGACGAGGCTCCCCGCCCCGAAACCACGATGGAGGGCCTCGCGACTCTCAAGACCCCCTTCCGTCCCCACGGACGGGTCACTGCCGGCAACGCTTCCGGGCTCAACGACGGTGCCAGCGCCTGCCTCCTCGCCAGCGGCAAGGCCGCCAAGGACCTCGGTCTCACCGTCAAAATGAAGATGGTCAGCTTCGCCTTCGCCGGCGTTGAGCCGGAGGTCATGGGACTCGGTCCGGTCCCCTCCACCGAGAAGGCCCTGCGCAAGGCCGGCCTCAGCATCACGGACATCGGCCTGTTCGAACTCAATGAGGCTTTCGCCGTGCAGGTCATCTCGTTCCTCGACCACTTCGGCATCGACGACGAGGACCCGCGGGTGAACGAGTACGGCGGCGCGATCGCCATCGGACATCCGCTCGCTTCCTCCGGCGTGCGCTTGATGAACCAGCTCGCCCGTCAGTTCAGCGAGCACCCGGAGGTGCGCTACGGCCTCACCGCCATGTGCATCGGTCTCGGCCAGGGCGGCACCGTGATTTGGGAGAACCCGAACTTCAACCGGAAGGCAAGCAAGCGATGAGCAACTACTCCGAACTCGATTTCACCCCGCTGGTCGAGCTGTCGGCCGACGAGGTCGTCACCCACTGCTACGTACACGATGTGCCTCTGTCCGGTGGAAGGACCCTGGCGCTGGTCACGCTCGACAACGGCCGGGACCACACCCGCCCGAACACGCTCGGCCCGAACACCCTGCTCGAGTTCGCCATGGCGATGGACCTTCTCCGGGAACGCGCCGCCCTCGGCGACATCCACGGCGTCGCCGTCACCGGCAAACCGTTCATCCTCGCCGCCGGCGCCGACCTGAGCAAGGTCAGCGAGATCCCATCGCTCGCGACGGGCAAGCTGCTGGCCCAGTTGGGCCACTATGCGCTGGGCAAGCAGGCCGAACTGGGTGTGCCCTCCTTCGTGTTCATCAACGGGCTCGCACTGGGGGGCGGGCTGGAGATCGCCCTCAACGCCGACTACCGCACCGTCGACGCGACCGTGCCCGCGATCGCGCTGCCCGAGGTCTCCCTTGGGCTGATCCCGGGCTGGGGCGGCTCCTACCTGCTGCCCAACCTGATCGGCATCGAGAACGCGCTGAAGGTGATCATCGAGAATCCGCTCAAGCACCGCACGCTCAAAGCGGCGGATGCTCTCGAGCTGGGCATCGCCGACGTGCAGTTCGCCTCGGCCAGGTTCCTTGAACAGTCCATCGAGTGGGCCGATGGCGTGATCGCCGGAAAGACAAAGGTCGCCCGGCCCAATACGCCCGGCAAGGTCGAACGGCTCGTGAAATGGGATGTGGCCGTGGGCGTGGCCCGCAAGATGCTGGAAAACCGCATCGGAACCGTCGCCCGGTCGCCGTACATCGCCCTCAACCTGCTCAAAGCAGCCAAGAGCGGATCTCGCCAGGAAGGGTTCGAGCGGGAAGACGACTCCTTGGCCGAACTCATCGCCGGAGACCAGCTGCAGGCCAGTATTTACGCTTTCAACCTGGTGCAGAAGCGAGCCAAGCGGCCGGCCGGTGCGCCGGACAAGGCCCTCGCCCGCCCGATCAACAAGGTAGGCGTCATCGGCGCCGGCCTGATGGCCAGCCAGTTCGCCCTTCTCTTCGTGCGTCGCCTGCGCGTGCCCGTAGTCATCACAGACCTCGACCAGGCCCGCGTCGACAAGGGCGTCGCGTACATCCACGGCGAGATCCTCACCCTGGAGACCAAGAACCGTATCTCCCCTGACGAGGCCAACCGGCTCCGCGCTCTGGTCACGGGAACGACAGACAAGGCACAGTTTGCCGACGCCGACTGGGTGATCGAGGCCGTCTTCGAGGAACTCGGCGTGAAGCAGGATGTCTTCGCCGAAATCGAGAAGCACATCTCTCCCGACGCCATCCTCGCCACCAACACCTCGTCCCTCTCGGTCGAACAGATCGGTGCGAAGCTGGCCCACCCCGAGCGCCTGGTCGGTTTCCACTTCTTCAACCCGGTGGCGATCATGCCGCTGATCGAGGTCGTGAACACCCCGCGGACCAACGACGCCACTCTCTCCACGGCGATGGTCGTGGCAGCCAAACTGCGAAAGAACGCGGTCATCACCCGGGACACCTCCGGGTTCGTCGTGAACCGCCTCCTGGCGAAGCTCCTGGGTGAGGCCATGCACGCCGTCGACACCGGAACCCCGTTCGAGGTCGTCGATGGGTCACTGGCTCCGTTCGGGATGCCGATGACCCCGTTCGAGCTGCTCGAGCTGGTCGGCCTCAAGGTCGGCGCACACGTTCTGGACACCCACCATGCCGCATTCCCGGACCGGTTTTTCGAGAGCGCGAACCTGCATAAGCTGGCCGAGCACGGAACCATTCTGGAGCGCGACGCCAAGGGCAGGATCAAGGGCTTCGACAAGGGCGCCGTCAAGATCGTCGCAGGCGGGCAGACCCCGATGACAGCCGAGCAGATCCTACGCCGGATCGAGGACGGCCTCGCCGATGAAATCAAGCGGATGCTGGACGACGGCGTCGTGCACGCCGCGGAGGACATCGACCTGTGCATGATCCTCGGGGCCAACTGGCCGTTCCAGATGGGCGGGATCACGCCCTACCTCGACCGCGTCGGTGCGAGCGAACGGGCCTTCCAGGGCACGTTCCACACCCCACCGATCCGCGGCGTCGCTGCCGCGGCCCTGCCTGCTACCCGCACGAGCGTAGGCGACTGACCGCAGGCGACTGACTGCATCCACTCCGCCGACCCGTAACCTCGGCTCCTTTCTCTTCACGGAAGGGGAGCCGAGGTCGTGGCTCGGCGCGGTGGTCGGCGGTATTTTTGTGCGGCCGGCGGGGCCGGAAGGGTGAGGCCTGCCAAGTGTGGGCGTTGGGGGTCGCACGGGCCGGGGTTTCCGAACCGGCCGTTTCCCTTGCCGATGTAGACGATCAGGGGACCTCGATGTGGGCAGAACGTGCATTCCACGCCCTATCCGAGTCCGGGCCCGGCCCGGCCAGCAACTCTGCCCTGAACGAATTCGACGCCGGGCACGGCACCCCGCCTGTGATGAACAGCGATCACGCGGTGGTCTCAGCCCCAGCCTTCCGGAAACGACACAACCATTCGATCGGGAATCACCTAGTCGTGCTGAAGGTTTGCCGGGATGCTGGCGGTGTCGGCGCGGTCCGCCGGCAGGGGCCGCGCATGCGGGATCTTGCTGCCGAGCACCATTGCGACGACATCGCGGGCGATGCGCTGCGGGGTCAGCCCAACACGGTCGAGGATCTCGGCGCGGGTGCCGTGGTCGAGGAATTCGTCGGGCAGCCCCAGTTCGGTGACCGCCGTGTCCACGCCGGCTTCACGCAGATCTTGACGGATACGGGTGCCGACGCCGCCGACCCGGACGCCGTCCTCGATGGTCACGACGATGCGGTACTCCGCGGCCAGGGCCACGATGCTCCGCGGTACCGGGACGACCCAGCGCGGGTCGACGACGGTGGCTCCGATGCCCTGGGCTGCAAGCCGGTCCGCCACATCGAGACCGATCGTGGCCATCGGCCCGACGGTGACGATCAGCACGTCTTTCTGGGCTGATTCCAAGAGCACGTCTACGCCGTCGCCCAGGCGGCGCACGGCGTCGATTGGGGCGCTCACGCTGCCCTTGGGGAAGCGCAGCACAGTGGGCGCGTCGTCGACGGCCACGGCCTCTTCGAGCTCCTCTGCCAGGCGCACCGAGTCCCGAGGTGCCGCGAGGCGGATCCCGGGGACGACCTGGAGGATCGCCAGGTCCCAGATGCCGTGATGGCTGGGACCGTCGGGCCCGGTCACCCCGGCCCGGTCGAGCACGAATGTGACGCCGGCCTTGTGCAGGGCGACATCCATCAGGACTTGGTCGAACGCTCGGTTGATGAAGGTGGCGTAGAGCGCGACGACCGGGTGCAGGCCGCCGAAGGCGAGGCCGGCGGCACTGGTGACGGCGTGCTGCTCGGCGATGCCCACGTCGTGCACCCGGGCGGGGAATCTCTCGGCCATCTTGTGCAGGCCGGTGGGACGGAGCATGGCCGCGGTGATGCCCACGATCTTCGGATCGAGTGTGGCAAGGCGCAGCAGCTCGTCGGCGAACACCGACGTCCAGGAGGGTGCGCCGGCGGATTCGGTGGACTCCCCTGTTTCCGGGTCGATCTGGCCGACCGCATGGAACTGGTCGGCGGTGTCCTGAACGGCCGGGTCGTATCCCTTACCCTTCTGGGTGATCGCGTGCACGATCACCGGCGCGCCGTAGCCCTTGGCCTGATGGAGCGCCTCGACCATCGCCGCCATGTCGTGGCCGTCGATCGGACCGATGTACTTGATGTCGAGGTTGGAGTAGAGCGCCTCGTTGTTGGAGAACCGGGCGAGGAAGCCGTGCATGCCGCCGCGCACGCCGCGGAAGAACGCCCGGGCGGGCGCGCCCATCCGTTCGAAGGCCTGACGGCTGGTCAGATAGGCACTGTGGTACGCCTGTCGGGTGCGCACGGTGTTCAGGAAGCGGGCCATGCCACCGATGGTGGGCGCGTAGGAGCGGCCGTTGTCATTCACGATGATGATCAGGCGACGGGTGTTGTCGTCGCTGATGTTGTTGAGGGCTTCCCAGGTCATGCCCCCGGTCAGGGAGCCGTCGCCGACGACCGCGATCACATGGCGGTCGCTCTGCCCGGTCATCTCGAAGGCTCGGGAGATGCCGTCAGCCCAGGACAACGAGCTGGAGGCGTGGGAACTCTCCACGATGTCGTGCTCGGACTCGCGCCGCTGCGGGTAGCCGGCCAGGCCGCCGGCCTGGCGGAGGAGGCTGAAGTCCTGGCGCCCGGTGAGCAGCTTGTGCACGTAGGCCTGATGTCCGGTATCGAAGACAATGGCGTCACGCGGGGATTCGAAGACCCGGTGCAAAGCGATGGTCAGCTCGACCACGCCGAGGTTGGGACCAAGGTGCCCGCCGGTCTTGGAGACTTCCCGAACGAGGAACGCCCGCACCTCAGCCGCGAGCTGGACGAGCTGTTCCATCGAGAGGCGATCCAGATCTCTCGGCCCGAAGATCGTGTCCAGTAGCGCCATCGATAACACCTTTCACGTTGCGCTATCCGCCACCAGAAAACCGGCGCATAGATTCGGTCAAGCCGAGTCTACGCGCCGGTTTCGGTAGCTGGCCTAAAGGCTCCTGCGTGCTAGGCGACCAGCGAACGCAGGACGTACTGCAGGATGCCGCCGTTGCGGTAGTAATCGGCCTCACCCGGGGTGTCGATGCGGACGACCGCGTCGAACTCGACTGTGGCCTTGCCGGCGGCAGACTGCGCACTCGGCGCCGCCGTGACGCGCACCGTCTTCGGGGTGACCACGCTGTTCAGCTCGACGAGACCCTCGATTGTGACGACCTCCGTGCCGTCCAGTCCAAGTGACGCCCAGCTCTGGCCGGCCGGGAACTGCAGAGGCACGACGCCCATCCCGATCAGGTTCGAACGGTGGATGCGCTCGAAGCTCTCCGTGATGACGGCCTTCACCCCGAGGAGGCTGGTGCCCTTCGCGGCCCAGTCGCGGGACGAACCCGAACCGTATTCCTTGCCACCGAAGATGACCAGCGGCGTGCCGGCGGCCTGGTAGTTCTGCGAAGCGTCATAGATGAACGCCTGCGGAGCCCCGTCAACGGTGAAGTCGCGGGTGTAGCCACCCTCGACTCCGTCCAGCAGCTGGTTGCGGAGACGGATGTTCGCGAATGTGCCGCGGATCATGATCTCGTGGTTGCCGCGGCGCGAGCCGTAGGAGTTGAAGTCGCCCCGTTCGACGCCGTGCTCCAGCAGGTAGGCGCCGGCCGGGCTATCGGCCTTGATCGAACCAGCAGGGCTGATGTGGTCGGTCGTGACCGAGTCGCCCAGTTTGGCCAGCACACGGGCACCGACAATGTCGACCACCGGGGTGGTCTCCATGGTCATGCCGTCGAAGTATGGGGGCTTCCGCACATACGTGGACTCAGGGTCCCACTCGAAGACCTCGCTGTCCGGTGTCGGCAGGCCGCGCCAGCGCTCGTCGCCCTCGAAGACATGGCCGTACTGCTTCGTGAACATGCCGGTGTCGATCGAGCCGTCGATCGTGGACTGCACCTCGGCGGAGTCGGGCCAGATGTCCTTGAGGAACACCTCGTTGCCGTCGCTGCCGATGCCGAGCGCATCCGTCTCGAAGTCGAAGTTCATCGAGCCTGCGAGGGCGTAAGCGATGACCAGCGGCGGGCTGGCCAAGTAGTTCATCTTGACGTCGGGGCTGATCCGACCCTCGAAGTTGCGGTTGCCTGAGAGCACCGCGGTGACGGCCAGGTCGTTGTCGTTGATCGCGGTCGTGACCTCGTCGATGAGCGGGCCGGTGTTGCCGATGCAGACCGTGCAGCCGTAGCCGACGGTGTAGAAGCCGAGGGCCTCGAGGTCGCCGGTGAGGCCGGCCTTCTCGTAGTAGTCGGTGACGACCTTCGAGCCCGGAGCCAGGGTGGTCTTGACCCACGGCTTGCTCGTGAGGCCCTTCCTGACGGCGTTTCGGGCGAGCAGGCCCGCGGCGAGCATGACACTCGGATTGGACGTGTTCGTGCACGAGGTGATGGCCGCGACAGCGACCGCTCCGTGGTCGAGCGTGTAGTTCGCGCCGTCCTGCGTGGTGATCGCGACGGGCCTGGACACGCTGATCGGAGCGTGGCTCACGTGGTTGTGTGAGGCCTTGTGGTCAAGGTTCTCGTCCTCGGCGGTGAAGCCGATCGGGTCTGAAGCAGGGAAAGAGGCCTCGACGGCCGCGTCCACAACAGTCCAGTCCTGCGTCGCGTAGCTCTGCAGGTCAAGTTCGAACTGCGACTTCGCCTCGGTGAGGATGACGCGGTCTTGCGGGCGCTTCGGGCCGGCAATCGACGGCACGACGGTGCCCAGGTCGAGCTCGAGGTACTCGCTGAAGACGGGCTCCTTGTCGGCATCGTGCCACAGGCCCTGCAGCTTCGAGTAGGCCTCGACGAGTGCAACCTGCTCGTCGCTGCGACCCGTCAGGCGCAGGTAGTCGAGGGTGACGTCGTCGATCGGGAACATCGCGGCCGTGGATCCGAACTCCGGGCTCATGTTGCCGATCGTGGCCCGGTTGGCCAGCGGAACCTGCGAGACACCCGCGCCGTAGAACTCGACGAACTTACCGACCACGCCGTGCTTGCGCAGAATCTGGGTGATGGTGAGCACGACATCCGTCGCGGTGACGCCGGTCGGGATGGAGCCGTTGAGCTTGAAGCCGACCACCTTGGGAATGAGCATCGAGATGGACTGGCCGAGCATGGCTGCCTCGGCTTCGATGCCGCCCACACCCCAGGCGAGCACGCCGAGGCCGTTGACCATGGTCGTGTGCGAGTCGGTTCCCACGCAGGTGTCGGGGTAGGCCTGAAGCACGTCGTTGCCCTCCGCGTCCGGCACGGTGCGGGTCATCGTGACGCGGGCCAGATACTCCAGGTTGACCTGGTGCACAATGCCGGTTCCGGGCGGCACGACCTTGAAATCGTTGAACGCGGTCTGGCCCCAGCGCAGGAACTGGTACCGCTCACCATTGCGCTCGTACTCGATCTCCACGTTGCGCTCGAGGGCATCCGCGGTTCCGAACAGGTCGGCGATGACGGAGTGGTCGATGACCAGCTCGGCCGGAGCCAGCGGGTTGATCTTCTTCGGGTCGCCGCCGAGTTCGGCGACGGCCTCGCGCATGGTGGCGAGGTCGACGATGCACGGCACGCCGGTGAAGTCCTGCATAACGACGCGGCCAGGGGTGAACTGGATCTCGGTGTCGGGTTCCGCCGTTGGGACCCACTCACCCAGGGCGCGAATGTGGGCCTCGGTGATGTTGGCGCCGTCCTCGGTGCGAAGGAGGTTCTCCAGCAGCACTTTCAGGCTGAACGGAAGCCTCTCGTAGCCCGTTACCGCGTCGAGACGAAAGACCTCGTAGTCCGTCGACCCGACCCGCAGGGTGTCCTTGGCTCCAAAACTGTTTACGACCGCATTATTAAGCGCCGACACGATGCCCTCTCCTTCGTGGAAACCGACGGCGAAACCGTCCGCAATCCTCAATCCTGACGACCAGACGCCTGCCCCTGCCAGCAAGGGTAACCTAACCGGCGGATGCCACGTGCGGACGATGTCCAACGCCGAACTATCTTGACGTAGAGATAACTCTAGCGGTGCCACCGCGTTTCCCGCGCCTATTTCCGGCGGGTGTCGCGGAATCGCGGTGAATTTATTCGGGCCGGCGACCCGCTGCGTCGTCGGTCTCCCGGTCGTCGGCGCGGTAGACCGCCCGGACCACCAGCCACGAGATCACCAGGAGTGGCGCGTAGAGCGGAATCCCCATCAGGAGCTTGACGGCGCCGAGCCACTCCACGTTTCCGGAGTAGTAGAGGGGAAGCTGAACAGCCAGGCGCAGGGCGAACAAGCCCGCCCAGCAGAGCGTGAGAATGGTCAGCACCCGACGCCTGGACCGGTTCGACCGCCAGGCGATTCCCTCGCCCATCAGGAATCCGACAGCCAGCCCGATCAGCGGCCAGCCGACGACCGCCGAGATGAAGAGGGCTCCGCCGTACAGTCCATTGGTCCAGAATCCGGGCAAAAAGAAGTCTTCGGCGCGGCCAGTGAACAGAGCGAGCACGGCGCTGACGATCAGTGCCACCAGGCCGCCGACGGCAGGCGTCACCGTTTGGCGGCTAATCCGGCGCAGAACGATGAAAACGACGCCGATCAGCACCGGCACAACAAGGGACAGCACCAGCGACTGCTCGGGAAAAAACTGCCGGGTGAAGGTGTAGGTGATCAGGAAGACGAGTCCGGGCAGCAGGGCCTCGACCAGTCCACGGATGCCGCCCATCGCGGCCAGCAGGGCGCGCCCGCTGATCGGATCACCCTCGGCCGCCGGCGTGAAGCCGGCCCGCCGGGCCGCCGCCGCCATGCCGTCGGCGAACGCGGCCGGCACGGGCGAGTCAGGCGCGTTCTCTGATGCGTCGGGCTCGCGGGCCTCATCGGGGAGTGGTGCGTCCGTCATTCCGGCGTTCTTCAGGACTGGCCCGGCTCGGCCGCAGTGGCGGGAGTGGCCGGCATCCGCAGCGGAATGAGGTCACGCGGCGGCATCGGGGCGGATCCGCGCACCACGACGATGCTGCGGAACAGGTTTTCGATCTCGGTCGCGGCGTCGGTGTTGATGGCACCCTCGCCGGCAATCACGCCGCGCAGGAACCAGCGCGGGCCGTCGACTCCGATGAAGCGGGCCAGCCTGCTCGTTCCGTCGGATCCCTGACCCGCGGCCACGGGGATCTCGGCCACCAATTCGGGGCCGAACGGGCCTTCGCGCAGAGTCGTCGTTCCGCCCTGCTTGCCGATCTGATCGGCGATCTGGGCGCGGATTTCGTTCCACAGGCCACTTGAGCGGGGCGCGGCGAACGGCTGTACCTGGAGGGTGGAGCCGGCGTAGTCGAGCCCGATCGCCACGACCCGCTTGCTGCCCTCTTCGATCTCCAACCGTAGGTGAAGCCCCTCACGCGGGAGGATCTTGACCCCGCCGAGGTCCACGTAGGGCCGCACCGGGTTGGCTTCGGCTTCGTCGAGGGGACCCTCGGTCGCACGATCGCCCGGCGCCGACTTGGCCGTCTCGTCCGGGTTCTCCTCCGGGTTCGCGGTGTCGCTCACTGGTTGTCTCCTGACGTTGAGGTGCCCGTGCTGATGTTCCGGCTCAGGCCGGTGGACCCGAATCCGCCAACCCCGCGCTGGCTGCCGGGCAGCCGATCCACGGGAATAAACGTGGCCCGACTGACGGGCATGATGATGATCTGGGCGATGCGGTCGCCGATCGCGATCGCATGGGGCGTGGTCTGGTCGGTGTTAAGCAGCGTCACCTTGATCTCGCCACGATACCCGGCGTCGACGGTGCCCGGCGCGTTCACGATCGTGATGCCGTGCTTGGACGCGAGACCGCTGCGGGGCACGACGAATGCCGCGAAACCGTCGGGCAGGGCGATCGCCACGCCCGTGCCGACCAGTGCTCGTTCGCCGGGGGCCAAGACTAGAGCCTGGGAGGAATGAAGGTCCGCTCCCGCGTCACCCGGGTGCGCGTAGCTCGGGAGGATGGACGCGGTAATCAGGACTTCGACGCTTTCTGCCACGTGTCGAGGCTAGTGCAGAAGTCTGATCGAATAGACCCATGCCTGAATATCGCGAAAAACTCTGGGCCTCTCCCGCACCTTATGTGGCGACTGCGCTCATCATTCCTGCCAGCATCCTCGTGTTCGCACCGATTTCGATGCTGGCCGGGGTGCTGCTGGCCGCCGGTCTGTACGCCGCTTGCGTTCTGGCGCTGCTCTTGTCGGCACCGGTGGTGCAGGTGCGGGGCGGTGAGCTCACCGCCGGGCGCGCGAGCATATCGATCGATCTGGTCGGCGAGGTTTTGCCCTTCGACGGAGATGAGGCCGCCCTGGAACGTGGCCAACGGCTCGACGCCCGGGCCTGGCTGCTCATCCGCGGGTGGATTCGGCCCGTCGTGCGAATCCCGATCGTGGATGCGACGGATCCGGCGCCGTATTGGCTGGTGTCGACGCGGCGCCCACAGAAATTGGCCGCCGCGATCAATGGATCGCGACGGCCAGCATCACATGATTGAGCGCGTTTAGGAGTCGCACTCCAGGCATACCAGGCCGAGCTTGGTCTCGTGCGACATCTGCGAACGGTGCTTCACCAGGAAGCACTCCACGCAGGTGAACTCGTCCGCCTGCGGAGGCAGAACGACGACATCGAGGTCGAGGTCGGACAGATCAGCGCCGGGAAGGTCGAAACCACCGGGGTTGTCCGAGTCGTCGACATCTACGACACCGGACATCTTGTCGGGTACGCGCTCCTTGAGGGCCTCAATCGACTCTGAGTCGTCTTCGGTCTTCCGTGGTGCGTCGTAATCGGTTGCCATACCCATCCATTCAGTTACGCCGAGAAAGGATTTCGGCGGCCATAGTTTCCAACAATCCGGGCGGAATAGCAAACTACACGCCGCGTCATTTGCTCGGCACAGTCATCAACTTGCGGCACGCCCGGCGTATTCCCCGAAGATTCACTCTTTACATGGCAGTCTTAGGCGCACTAGTGATGGCGAAAGGGCTTTCAACATGCAGGAATTGAAAGTTATTGGAGTCGAGAGCGGTGCGTTGCTCGCAGCGTCTGAAGAGGGAGACCGATTCAGGATCCCCATCGACGAAGTTCTCCAGTCCCGGCTTCGCCAGGCCCAGGTGGAACCAGCGTCGGGGCCGAAGCTGAGTCCCCGGGAAGTGCAGGCGCACATCCGTGCCGGCATGTCCGCCGAGGACGTCGCCGCGGTCACGGGTGCGTCCCTCGATTTTGTGCGCCGCTTCGAGGGCCCGGTCGTCGCCGAACGCGACTACATGGTCTCCTGCGCGCTGAGCGTGCCGGTGCACACCGCCATCGACCTCGACCCGATCGAGGGCGGCGCCACCTTCGGCACCGTCATCCGTGAGCGTCTGGCCTCGCTCGGCGCCACGAACGAGCGCTGGGCCAGCTGGAAGGAACCCGGCGCCGGCTGGATCGTCAAACTGGCCTTCACCGCCGATGACATCGACCACGACGCCCGGTGGGGCTTCGAACCCAAGAAGAACTCGCTCTCTCCGGTCGGCAGTGAAGCCATCGCCTTGTCGCAGCAGGGTGAACTGAAGGGTGCCCTGATCCCGCGGCTGCGGGCCGTCGGCGCCGAGACCAGCCTCGCCGATGTGTCCCGCTTCGACAGCGGCGCCTTCACCTTCAAGGAATCACTGTCCGAGGAGACGTTGCACGATACGGCGCCGATTCTGGACCCGGTGCCGTATTCCCGGTCGGCCGGCACGACGGATGCCGTGTCCCGTGCAGCCATCAAGCGCGCCGACGAACCGCCGCAGAGCCTGAGCGAGACGGCCGACCTGCTGGCGTCACTGCGCCGCCGCCGCGGGGAGCGCGAAGCCGCCGCTTTCGAAAGCAACCAGGTCGAGAGCCACTCCAGCCACAGCAACCCCGCCAGCACCAGCCCGGCCCCGGGCATCCGTCTGGTGAACCAGCCGGTCGAGGCCGCCGCGGAACCCCACGCCGCTCCCTCGGCTCTCGCCGCCCCGCCGACCGAGGCCCCCCGCAACGCCTGGTCTGCCCAGGCCGCCGGGGGTCAATCACCGGCCGCGACTCCGCGAGCGTCGGGTCATGGCAAGCGCGGGCGGGCCTCGATGCCCAGCTGGGACGAAATCGTGTTCGGTGCCCGCACCGACGACGACCTGCCCTAGCACGCAGGGTTTCAATGGCGCCGGCACCGGTCCGACGAGCCTGTGCATACGACTCGCCCACGCATTCGACTACCCTAGGCAAGTGAGAATCAACACCCGGCTGCGATCCACAAGCCGGATTCCTCTGCTCCAGGCAGTGAAGACATCCGTGGCCGTCGCCCTCGGCTGGATCCTGTCGCAACTGCTACTGGACACGGAGCAGCTGCCCGTCTTCGCCGCGATCGCCGCCCTGCTGGTGGTGCAGCCGAACATCAACCAGACCCTCGGTCGCGCGGTCGAACGCAGCCTGGGTGTTATCGGCGGGGTCATCATCGCCTATGGCGTCGGTGTCGCATTCGGCCAGTCCAGCTGGGTCGTTCTCCTGGCCATCGTGTTCTGCATCATGCTGGCGTGGGCGCTTCGGCTGGCCCCCAGCTCGGCGAGCCAAATTCCGATCAGCGCCATGCTCCTACTCACAATCGGCACGGCGACGGCTGAGTACGCGCGGGACCGCATCGTCGAAACCATCATCGGGGCGGCGGCCGCACTCCTCGTCAACGCCCTGATCGTGCCGCCAGTGCTTCTTCGTCCGGCGCACGCGGCTGTGATCCGACTTGCGTACGAGATCGCGGACACCCTCGACCGGATCGTCGACGCCCTGCGGTTTCCGCAGAAGGCCAGCCAGATCGAAGAGATGATGATTAAGGTGCGTCTGCTGCGCCCCATGCTCGCCAAGGCGGATCAGGCGCTCAAGCAGGCCGAGGAGAGCCTCACGCTCAACCCGCGGCACGCGGTGAACCGGCGTCTCCTCGACATCGACGAGGAGCTCTTCGCCCGGCTGACCTCGCTCGTCGCACGCGCGATCGGCATGACCCGGTCCCTGCGCGACCACTACGACCATTCCCTGCACCTCGAGCCCACGGTGCTCGCGATCACTGTCGAGCTGAGCCGTGCCGCCCATGACCTGAGGCTCCTCGCCGAACAGGTGGACCACCCCGGCGTCCAGCAGGTCAGCCTGCCGCAGGAACCACCCACCCTGACCGCCCCCCTGATCATTGCGACGCCTCATCCGCAGCACTGGATCCTGATCGGATCCCTGATGGAGGACCTACGACGGGTGCGTGAGGAGATCAAGGGCGAATAGCCGATGATGTCCGAGGTGCACAATATGCCCGTCGGATCGAAAGGGAGCGCCCGCGTATCTGGCCCCGAACGCCTGCGCTCGGCCCGAGCAGCGTGGTCTCTCATTCACGACCAATACCCCGGGGTGTAGAGGATCGGAGCGGCCGCGTCGGTACCCTGACCAAAGGTCGACACGAGAGGGACCTCACTCTCGTGGGGTCCCTCTCGTGTTTGTTGTCCACCCTGCGCAGACCTCTGCGCGGGGACGACTACGCCTGGTTGAGCGCGGCCTGAAGTTCGATGGTGATGATGACCTTTTCGCCGAGCAGCATTCCGCCGGTCTCAAGGGCCGCGTTATAGGTGAGGCCGAAGTCGGCGCGGGTGACCTCGGTCTTCGCCGTGGCGCCGGCCTTGTAGTTGCCGTACGGGTCGGTGCCGAAGCCGCCGAACTCGAAGTCGAAGGTTACGGGCTTGGTGACGCCCTTGATGGTGAGGTTGCCGTCGACGAGGAAGTCGTCCTCGACCTGACGCACGCCGGTAGAGACGAAGCTGATGGTCGGATAGGTCTCGGCGTCGAAGAAATCGCCGGTGCGCAGGTGGCCGTCGCGGTCCGCCTGGTTGGTGTCGATCGTCACGACCTGGGCCGTGGCCGTGACGGAGGAGTCGAGCGGGTTCTCGCCGGTAACGAAGGTCGCGTCGAACTTCTCGAACGTGCCCTTGACCTTGCTGATCATGAGGTGGCGGATGCTGAAACCGACCTCACTGTGGGTCGGGTCGATGGTCCAGGTTCCGGCCTTGTAGCCGGGTATGCTCGCTGCGGTGGTCTGAGTCATGGGTTCTCCTCAATTCGCGGAACGGTGGATTCTCGTCCTCACATTCATGCAAGCGCATAGGAAAGTGAAATATTCCGAATCGGGGAGAGTTCTTTTCGACAGTGGTCCGGCCACTCCTGCCGGAATCCCTTGACTGCCTCCGGGGCCGAGGGTACCGTCGGTCGCTCAGGGGCTGGTGCATGGGTGGAACGGAGGGCTGAAATGCGCTCACGGTTTTTGCTCCCCCTGGGTCTGCTGATCGCCCTGCTCGCCGGATGCGCGTCCCCGGCCCCTTCGTCGCCCTCCTCTGCTTCGGCAACGGCAACCGAGAGCGTGGTAATGCGCCCCATCACCGAGGGCGGTCTGCCTGCCGCGGGCTTCACCGTCACCGAGGAGACGACCGTCACGCTCGACTGTGGCAGCGCGTCGTTCGATGATCGGCCGTCCGCAGTCGCCGTCGACGACAACATCCACGCCTGCACACCGTCGAGCGCGTTCGCCGTAGCGTGCTGGCAGGATGCGGCGCCCGGCTTTGTGGCCTGCTACCGCGACCCGTGGACCACGGCGGTGGTGCGCCTGCCGAGCACCGGGAGCCTGCCGGCGGCCACCGCGCCCGAGCAGGCGCGACCGCTCGGGCTGTTGCTCAGCGACGGGGACCGCTGCCTGATTCGCAGCGGTGGCGTTTGGAACGACCTGACCGAGCACCCCGCCTGGTACGGCACCTACTCGTGCACGGAAGATGGGGCGGTCTGGGCGGAGAGCGCAGACGGCATCGATCGGTCAGGCCCCCGATGGACGGTACGCGTCGCGCCCATTTCGGGGGGAGATCCGCTCACCACCCGCGAAGTCGTCACGGCGTACTTCGTCGGCACGGCAGAGGGCTAGCTGTTGTTCCCACTGACGTTGTGAGCACGGTTGATGGGTGATTTGCCGCCGATGCCGGTATGGGGTCTGTGGTGATTGTAGCTATGGATCCAGTCTTGGTAGGTGGCTGCTCGGGCGGCGTCTGAGTTGTA